>JAEWXD010000021.1 GCA_023396045.1 Bacillota bacterium
TGTACCAATGTTTACGTGGGTTTTGGTACGTTCAAATTTTTGCTTTGCCATTGGAATTTCCTCCTAATATATGTATTATTCTTTACCGCCAGTTACTTTTTCTGCGATTGATCTTGGTACTTCTTCATAATGATCAAATTGCATTGTGAAAATACCTCTACCTTGTGTACGGCTACGCAAGTCTGTTGCATAACCGAACATTTCACTTAGTGGAACAAAGGCGTGAACACATTGTTCATCATTTCTTGGTTCCATACCTTCGATTCTGCCACGACGGCTGGAAATATCGCCGATAACGTCGCCAAGGTATTGATCCGGCATAATTACTTCTACCTTCATGGTTGGTTCCATGAGGCATGGGCTTGCTTTTCTCATAGCATCTTTGAATGCCATGGAAGCTGCAATTTTGTATGCCATTTCAGAAGAGTCTACATCATGGTATGAACCATCAAATACGATGGCTTTAAAGTCTACTACTTCGTAGCCAGCAATAGTGCCGGACTTACAGCTTTCGCGAATACCAGCTTCGATAGGCCCAATGTATTCTTTAGGAATAACACCGCCTACGATGCGGCTTTCAAAAGTAACACCGCTACCAACTTCGCCCGGTTCCAATTCAATCCAGCAGTGGCCATATTGACCATGACCACCAGTTTGACGAACATAGCGGCCTTCTGCCTTAGCATTGGTGCGAATGGTTTCACGGTATGCAACTTGTGGTTTACCTACAGTTGCTTCAACTTTAAATTCACGGATTAAGCGATCTACAATAATTTCTAAGTGTAATTCGCCCATACCTGCGATAATGGTTTGACCAGTTTCTTGGTCTGTATAGGTTTTGAAAGTTGGATCTTCTTCTGCCAATTTAATGAGCGCTAAGGTCATTTTTTCTTGGCCAGCTTTGGATTTTGGTTCAATAGCTACACGAATAACTGGATCGGGATACTCCATGTTTTCTAAAACGATTGGTTTATCTTCGTCACAGAGTGTTTCACCAGTTGTGGTTTGTTTTAAACCAACGATACCTACAATTTCACCGGAATATGCGGTTTCAATTTCTTCACGAGTATTCGCATGAATTTGAACCAAGCGACCAATACGTTCTTTTTTCTGTTTAACAGAGTTATAAACATAGCTGCCTGATTCCATAATACCAGAATAGATTCTGGCAAAAGTCAACTTACCAATGAATGGGTCAGTTACTACTTTAAATGCAAGTGCAGATAAAGGTTCAGAATCGTTTGCGGTACGTTCTAATACTACTTCGGTATCTTTTACAGAAGTACCTTGTACCGGTGGAATATCAAGTGGTGAAGGCATATAGGCTACAACAGCATCCAGCAACATTTGCACGCCTTTGTTACGGTAAGAAGTACCGCACAAAACAGGTGTAATGTGGCAAGCGATAGTAGCTTTGCGGATGGCATTTACGATTTCTTCTTCGGTAAATTCATCGCCTTCGAGGTATCTTTCAAGCATTTCTTCATCTAATTCAGCAATGCTTTCAATCATGTTATTGCGATATTCTTGCGCTTTTTCGAGCAAATTTGCAGGAATTTCTTCGTCACGAACATCTTTACCAAGATCATCGTAATACACTTCTGCTCTCATTGTAACAAGATCTACAATACCTTTAAAGTCTGCTTCTGTTCCAATAGGAATTTGGATAGGTACAGCAGATGTTTTTAATCTATCTTTCATCATACCTACGGCACGATAGAAATCTGCACCGTTAATATCCATCTTATTTACATAAGCCATTCTTGGAACATTGTATTTGGTTGCTTGACGCCATACTGTCTCGCTTTGGGGTTCTACACCACCTTTAGCACAGAATACAGCTACAGCACCATCCAATACTCTTAAAGAACGCTCTACTTCCATTGTGAAGTCAACGTGTCCGGGAGTATCGATAATATTGATACGATGGCCTTTCCATTCGCAAGTGGTTGCTGCAGATTGGATTGTAATACCACGTTCGCGTTCTTGCTCCATAAAGTCCATTACGGAAGCACCGTCGTGGGTTTCACCTAAACGGTGAGCACGGCCAGTGTAGAACAGAATGCGCTCGGAGGTAGTAGTTTTACCTGCATCAATATGCGCCATAATACCGATATTGCGTAGTTTATCTAATGGATGACTTCTGCCCATTATGGTAGTTTCTCCTTTCCCGCGGTTGCGGAGACAAAAAATAAAATTTTATAAACAAGATTACCAACGATAGTGAGCAAATGCTTTATTAGCTTCTGCCATACGGTGCATTTCTTCTTTACGTTTTACGGCGTTACCAGAATTGTTAGAAGCATCTAATAATTCTCCAGCCAATCTTTGAGCCATGGTTTTTTCGCCACGTTTACGGCTGAAATCAACCAACCAACGAAGAGCCAATGTTTGACGTCTTTCTGGGCGAATTTCCATAGGAACTTGGTATGTAGCACCACCTACACGGCGGGCCTTAACTTCTAATTGAGGTGATACGTTTTCAAGTGCTGCTTGGAACACTTCGTTGCCAGTTTTACCTGTTTTTTCTGCAACCATATCAAAAGCCTCATAGCAAATACGTTGTGCAATACCACGTTTACCATCCAACATAATTTGGTTGATAAGTTTAGTTACAACGGTTGTACCGTGTACTGGATCTGGAAGCACTTCACGTTTTGGTATAAATCCACGACGGGGCATGTTTTGACCTCCTTATTGTGCATAAGCACAAATAGATAATTTCAGACTTCCCGTGGCATGACCGACATGTCAGCATTCAAATCGGCTTCGACAATAACGAAACGAGCTTTACTGTTGAAATATATTACTAAATTAGCGTTCCGACTATATTTAGAACATAAAGCAAGGGAATAAATTCGTCCAGCATAAGCAGGAATGTCTTACTTGTTTTTTACGAAATACGAACTAAATTATTTTTTAGGACGTTTTGCGCCGTATAAAGAACGGCCTTGCATTCTCTTTGCAACACCAGCGGTATCCAAAGCGCCACGAATGATGTGGTAACGAACGCCAGGTAGGTCACGAACACGACCACCACGGATCAATACCACGCTATGTTCTTGTAGGTTATGGCCAATACCAGGAATATAGCATGTACCTTCGATTTGGTTTGTTAAGCGGATTCTTGCAATTTTACGTAAAGCAGAGTTAGGTTTTTTAGGTGTGGTTGTTTTAACACTCAAGCACACGCCACGTTTTTGTGGGCAACCTTGCAAGATTGGAGCAGTAGATTTGTTCTCAGCTCTTTTTCTTCCTTTACGAATCAATTGATTAATTGTAGGCATTTACGCACCTCCCAAATAATATCTAAAAAGCTTGCAACCCCTTGGAAGCTTTATAGCAAAGTGATAACTACTTTAATATGGCAGCAGCAGCCGTTTTTACAGAAACGCCACAAATTTGTGCAAGCTCTTGCCTTGTTTCTATATAGACAAGTGGCAAATTGTTTAATTGAGCTTGGTTTACAATGCTTTGGCTTAAAAAGTGGTCTACATCACGTGCTAAAAAAACACGAGTTGCACGGTTTTGAGCAATTGCTTTTAAAACCGTATTGGCCCCTACCGCCTTGTTGGTAGCATTCTTTAGTTCTTCTACCCAATGAATTTGCTCGTTTTGCATAATGCGCTCCTTACAGATAATTGCGAAAAAATTGCATATAAAAAAACCATTTTTTTGCAACATTATTATAATATAACAAATAAATGTGCTTGTCAATGATTTTTGGCTAATATCTTATGTTTTTATGAGGTTTTGCCTTTAAAAAGCCTGGGTTTTATATTAGATGTACGAGATGTGCAAAAAGCTTTGTAAATTGATAAACTTATATTTGATAAAAAAATAAAAATATTGTATACTAAATATAGAAATTAAAGTACAACACTTTAAATATATTCCATTTTAGGAGGGCGTTTCATATGATACAAGTAATTGCCGGAAAAAGAGGCGCAGGCAAAACCAAAAGAATTTTAGAAGCTGCAAACCAAGCCGCTCAAAATCCAACCAATGTTGTGGTTTTTGTAGATTACGATAACAAACATATGCACGAATTAAAAAGAGAAGTTCGCTTGGTTGATGCCAGTGAATTTAAAGTAGAAAACGATAGAATGTTGTTAGGCTTCTTAGCCGGTATGATTACTCAAAACTTTGATATCAACCTAATTTGCATAGACGGCTTTAAAAGAATAATTAAAGTAGATTTACAAAGCACAGAATGGTTCTTTACACAATTAGAAGCATTAAGTGAAACACACAATGTAAAATTCTTAATTACTGTTAGTGAAGATGTAGAAAACTTGCCTGCATATATTACAAAATTTATTGCATAAACTTTTAGATGGCTTAGCACCCAGGTGCTAAGCCATTTTTTATTACCCTAAAAATTAATTTTTGCGCCATACAAAACGATTTACAATATTGGTATAGCTTTGAATAATTTTTACTATTTTATTGCTTACATTTTCTGTATAGTCCGGCACGGGTATACCAAAGTCTTTATTATTTTGCATGGAAACTGCAAGTTCTACTGCTTGCAATACTTCTGTTTCAGAAATACCGGCAATAATAAAGTTTGCCTTATCCAAGGCTTCTGGACGCTCGGTTGATGTGCGTATACATACCGCAGGAAACGGTTTGCCTATAGATAGGAAGAAACTGCTTTCTTCAGGTAAGGTACCGGAATCTGAAACCACAGCAAAAGCGTTCATTTGCAAATGATTGTAATCATGAAAGCCAAGTGGCTTATTTTGCCTTACACGCGGGTCAAATACAAATTGATGTTTTTCTATAAACTTGGCACTGCGTGGGTGGCAAGAATAGAGAATGGGCATATCATATTTTTTTGCAAGTGCATTGATGGCGTTCATTAAGGAGAAGAAGTTGACATCGGTATCAATATTCTCTTCCCTATGAGCAGAAAGCAAAATGTATTTTTGCTTTTCTAAGCCCAGCCTTGCAAGCACATCGGAACTTTCTATTTTTTCTAAATTGTGATGCAGCACTTCTGCCATGGGAGAACCGCTTACATAGGTGCGTTCTTTTGGCCTACCTTCTGCGATCAGATAACGCCTTGCATGCTCACTATAGCAGATGTTTACATCGGCAATATGGTCTACAATACGGCGATTGCTCTCTTCCGGCAGGCATTCATCAAAGCAACGGTTGCCAGCTTCCATATGAAAAATTGGAATATGTAAGCGTTTGGCTGCTATGGCAGAAAGGCAAGAGTTGGTATCACCCAATATAAGCAAACAATCCGGTTTTACTTCTTGTAAAAGACTGTAACTTTTGGCAATTATATTGCCAATGGTTTCGCCCAAGTTACTACCTACAGCGTTTAGATAATAGTCTGGTGCACGCAAACCAAGGTCTTCAAAAAAAACCTGATTCAGTTCATAATCATAATTTTGGCCGGTATGCACTAAACTTTGTTTAAAATAAAGATCTAATTTTTTGATTACAGCAGAAAGGCGAATAATTTCCGGCCTTGTGCCAACAATGGTCATTACATGCAGCATACTAAATCTCCTCAAAATAGGTATCCGGGCGTTGAGGGTCAAAACATTCATTGCACCACATAAATGTTACAAGGTCTTGCTCACCTGTGTTTTCTATATTATGGGTATAGCCAACGGGAATATCTATCACTTGCATTACTTCGCCAGAAACCGGATATTCCACCACTTCTTCTTCACCTAATTTACGGAAGCGAATAATGCCTTTACCATTTACCACCAAAAACTTCTCATTCTTTGTGTGATGCCAATGGTTTCCCTTAGTAATACCCGGTTTACTAATGTTTACACTAAATTGCCCACAATTTTGTGTGCGAATAATTTCCGTAAAGCTTCCCCTTACATCTACATTCATTTTTAAAGGATAGGCAAGATTGTGCACATCTATATAAGAAAGATAGGTAGCATGGAGCTTTTTTTGAAAAGAATCGGCTAAATTTGGCACAGACAGGGTAACGCGGCTGTTTTGGAAAGAATACAGCAATTCTGCAATTTGGCCCACAGTAACTTTATGTGTAGTTTTAACAGCGCAGTTACCGTTTACCATATTGGCATTACCTAAAATTGCGTTTTCTATTTCTTCTATTACATCATCAATATACACCAAAGTCAGTTCAGCGTTTGAATTATTGATTTGAATGGGAATATCCCTTGCTATGTTATGGCAAAAAGTAGCCACTACACTGTTATAGTTCGGCTTACACCATTTACCGAACACATTGGGAAAACGATAGATGTAAACTTTGGTAGTATGCTTTTGTGCATACTGCAACAAAACTTCTTCCGCTTGTTTTTTGCTTTGTCCATAAGGATTATCAAGGTTTGCCTGAATAGAAGAAGATAAAAGTACCGGCGCATAATTTTGATGTTTTTCTAAGTAAGACACCAACAGTTCGGTTAAACCGGTATTCCCCTCTGCAAATTCACTTGCATCCTTTGGACGATTGACACCTGCCAAGTGCACAACAAAATCACATTGGCGGCAATATCGCTCCAATGTAGCAATGCTATCCTCTTTATCAAAGAGCAATAGCTCTATATTTTGTAACGCACTTTTTTTCTTACCGGCTTGAATGGCAAGTAAATCTTGCACTATATTTTTACCAATAAAGCCTTGCGCGCCAGTTATGAGAATTTTCATTCTAATTCTCCCAATTTGCCAATTCTGTTTGAATGTATTCTAAGCTTAGTAGAGTTTTTTCAATTTCCTCTACTTCTAAAAGTTTGGTATTGGTAGAGTTAAACTCGCTAAAATCTGTACGTTCTACATTACCTTCTATAAAGTATTTATCATAGTTTAAATTGCGGTTATCGCTTGGAACGCGATAGAAATCCCCCATATCAATAGCATGAGCGCACTCTTCGTTGGTAAGCAAAGTTTCGTACATTTTTTCACCGTGACGAATACCAATCACTTTGATTTCGCTTTGGCTTCGGAAAACATTTTTCACAGCTTTTGCCAAATTTTCTATGGTGCAAGCAGGAGATTTTTTAACCAAAATATCACCGCTCTTGCCGTTTTCAAAGGCAAACAGTACAAGGTCTACTGCTTCTTCGATAGACATAATGAAGCGAGTCATTTCCTTTTCGGTAAGGGTAATACATTTACCGCTTTTCATTTGTTCTACCCACAGTGGAATAACACTGCCACGAGAGCACATTACATTACCATAACGCGTGCAGCAAATACGGGTATGCTCTGGTGAAACGGTGCGACTTTTGGCTACCACTACTTTTTCCATCATAGATTTACTGGTACCCATAGCATTTACAGGGTAAGCCGCTTTATCGGTAGAAAGGCATACTATGCTTTTTACACCATGAGCAATGGCAGAATTTAACATGTTTTCTGTGCCGAGTACATTGGTTTTTACCGCTTCAATTGGAAAAAATTCACAAGAAGGTACTTGTTTTAATGCAGCGGCATGAAACACGATGTCTACATTATGCATAGCGTTGTTAATGGAATTGATTTCCCTTACATCGCCAATAAAATATTTAATTTTATCTGCAAATTGCGGAAAGGCAGACTGGTAAAAGTGGCGCATATCATCTTGCTTTTTTTCATCTCTGGAAAAAATACGAATTTCTCCAATATCTGTTTCTAAAAAGCGATTGAGTACAGCATTGCCAAAAGTGCCGGTACCGCCGGTAATGAGTAATGTTTTATCCTTAAAGTATGACATATTATGCTCCTAAATATTCACGAATGGCCATTATTACTTTATCTTGTTCATTCTCACTTAAGTAAGGATGAATGGGTATGGATAAGCAAGTCTGTACTATTTTTTCTGTATTGCTAAATTCCCCGGCTGCACAACCGTAGCGCACAGACGCCGTTTGTTGATGCATACCACGCGGGTAGTATACCATGCTGGGAATTTCTTGTTCTTGTAAATAAGCTTTAAGGCCTTCTCTCTGGGCATTGTCTTTAAGAATTAAAGTATATTGTGCCCAAGAGGAAATATAACCTGCCGGAATATAGGGTGTGGTAACAATATCTTGCAAAGCTTTAGTGTAACGTGCAGCCACTTTGTTTACTGCTTCCAGCTCTTGGTTTACAAAGGCTTCTAATTTCACATTTAACACGGCTGCCTGCAAAGTATCTAAACGGCTATTAAGGCCAATGCTTTGGTTGTCATACTTATCTTCTAAGGAACGGCCTTGCGCACGTAAAGAAATGAGTTTTTGCGCATAAGCATCGTTATTTGTAAAAATAGCACCGCCATCCCCATAGCACCCAAGTGGTTTGGCCGGGAAGAAAGAAGTGGTAGCAATGTCTGCAAAAGAGCATGCTTTTTTACCTTCTATACTGCCACCAAAACCTTGGGCAGCATCTTCTATTAAAATAAGATTATATTTCTTAGCAATTTGTTCTATTTGAGGATAATCTGCACAGAGACCAAATAAATCTACTGTAATAATGGCTTTGGGTGTAAGCTTGCCTTGCTTTTGTGTAGCAATAATAGCTTTTTCTAACGCTTCCGGAGATATATTGAATGTACGTGCATCTATATCTACCAAAACGGGCGTTGCGCCACGAAGCATAGCGCAGTTAATGGTTGCAAAATAAGTAAAGTCTGGTGCAAAAACAGCATCGCCTTTGCCTATTTCAAAATTCATTAAGGAAAGAATGAGTGCATCCGTACCATTGGCACAAGCAATGCAATGTTTTACACCAACATATTCTGCCAGCTTTTGTTCTAATATTTGCACTTCTTTACCCAAAATATATTGGCCAGACTGCATGCTTTGCAATACAGCAGCGTCCATTTTTTCTTTTAGGTATAGATATTGGGCGTTTAAATCTCTAAATTGCATCTATTTCCTCCAAACCAAATTCGGTTTCTTTATATTTTCTGCCGCATGTGCATTGTAATCCTTCTTTCAAAAGATTACCACATTCGCAAACCCAGCCACATTGTTTAGCCGGCACACCGGCAAGCACTGCATGATTTTTCACATCTTTGGTAACCACTGCACCTGCGCCAATAATAGCCCATTTTCCAATGGTATTGCCACAAACAATGGTAGCATTGGCGCCAATACTGGCCCCTTCCTTAACCAAAGTTTTTAAATAGTTAGCTGAGCCTTTGGGGTAATAGGCACGGGGATTAATATCGTTGGTAAACACGCAGGAAGGGCCACAGAACACCTTATCTTCCAACTGCACACCTTCATATACAGATACATTATTTTGTATTTTTACAAAATTACCAATTTGCACATTGTTTGCTACATTTACATTTTGACCCAAACTACAGTTAGCGCCAATGCTTGCACCTTTTTGCACATGGCAAAAATGCCAGATTTTAGTGTTTTCGCCTATTTGTACGTTTTCATCTATATATGCAGATTCGTGCACGAAATAATTCATAGTTCTCCTACATGGATATATTTAAGCATAGCGCTTGCCGTAAGTGTGCGCAATTTTGCCAATACATCACCTTTATAATTTTGTTCGAGCAAAGCGGTATGATAGCCTGCAGCCTGTAAACTTTGCATATCACCCTCGTAGGTGGTTTGAATATATTGCTTAAAGCACGGGCTTGTTTGCCACCAATAGCTAAAAGGATTCATATTGAAACGATCCTTGGGAAAAGCATAGCTGCGTAAATAATGCAATGCCCTTTGTAAATAGGTGCGCTTTGCACCAATTTTACCTTTAAAGGCAGTGGTTTCATAAGAATTATACATATATTTTTGATAAATTTCAACATAGAGCCTACGGCGCTCCTTGATTGCCAAAGGCAAACGCATTAAATATACAAAGAAATCCTCTTGCAGAAATGGTGAGGCGCAAGTGCATATATGTGAAACCGTATACACAGAATTTTGGCAGGTACGTATATCGTCCAAATTGATAGCGTAGGCATATTTAGGAAAATTCCCCCAGGGTTTTTCATGTTCCGGTTTAACAATGTCCCCAAAGATTTCTCCCCCACCTATACCCATATAAATAAGGCCGGATTGGGTTAAATCCACCCCTTGCATGCACCGAAACATCCCTGTGGCACCACAATAATACATTTGCCCTTCATTTTGAGCCAGGATTTGGCTTCTATCCTCCACAAACAAACCATTATCTAACGGATAAAACCTATACTTGCATTTATAATCCTCTGCAATCTGTCGGCTTACGGTTTCGTCCACACTGCCGCTTTGCGCATAGGTATAGGTTTCTAAATTCTGCACACCCTGTGCTTGTAATTGTAAAAACACAGCGCGAGAATCCATACCCCCGCTTAAACTGGAAATATGTTTTTTATTATGGATATTGTTTTTTTGCATTTGCATTGTTACCGCTTTACAAAACAATTCATAAGCTGTATTCACCGCTTGTTCCATTGTAATATTCTCTATCGGACTTGGGTACGGTATACATTCTATACTTACTATTTGATTTTGATAACGTATGTATTCATACGCACGTAAAAAATGCACTTCTTCCACATAGGTAGTATCGCCAGCAAAAGTACCTTTTTGCAGCATTTGTTGTAAACCTTCGTTAGACACAGTAAGTGCTACATTTTCTTTTTTTAAATAATCTATTAAAGCAAAATAAGAAGTAGAACAAGCAAAATGATTGCCTTGCAAATAATAATACACATATTTTTTAGATAGCAAGTCGTTAAATACATGCAATGCATCCTTTTCTTTTTGATAAGCTACACAAACATAAGAGCCTTGAAACTTTTGTGTAAAGTTATCATAGTCTGAATACAAAATATCTTCTACACTTGGTGTAGTACTTAGATAGTAGCCTTCTGAAAGAACCGTTTGCTCTGCCTGTTGCTTATAGAAATTATCTTCACTAAACGCAATATACTTTGGTGAATATTGAATGTTCACTTCATTGTTTTTTATATTTACAAACATAGTACCTCTGAAAAAAGCACCCATAGGGTGCTTTTATTTATTCATGTTTTTTAAATAACTTGGGATACCCAAACCATCCCTTTTGCGTAGGTCGTCACTTTGTGGGGCAACCTGTGGCACAGATTGTGTTTGATAATTTGAAGCTGGCGCAAAATTATTATGCACTGGTTCTTGCGCCCTTTGCAAATCCATTTGATTATCGTACAAATCGCTCATGGAATCAATGAATTCTCTATCGTCATCAAATTGATTCACTGGTGCATAGTTTACAGGAGCAACAGGGCGATTTTGGTAGCCATAGTTGCTTGCCCGTGGTGGAACATTTTGCATTCTGTTGCGATTTTGTTGTTGATAATTATTTTTTTCAAAGCCGGTTGCAATAACAGTAATACGAACTTCATCGTTTAATGTTTCATCAATGCCGGCACCAAAAATAATGTTAGCTTCCGGATCTGCTTCTTTGGTAATATCCATAGCTGCTTTATGAATGGCAGAAATAGACATATCTTTACCGCCGGTGATGTTAATTAAAATAGAACGAGCGCCTTTGATATCGGTTTCAAGTAACGGACTACGCATAGCGTCTTTGGCTGCTTGGGCAATTTTTTCATCGCCTTGACCAGTGCCAACACCAATACCCATGTGGGCAATACCACCACCTTGCATAGTGGTACGAACGTCTGCAAAGTCCAAGTTAATAAGGGCAGGCAAAGCAATTAAATCACTAATGCCTTGAATACCTTGCCTTAAAACATCATCTGCAATACGGAAAGCTTCTAAAATAGTAATGCTTTCTTGGGCGATTTTAATTAAACTTTCATTGGGAATAACAACCAAGGTGTCTACTCTTTGTTTTAAGTTTAAAATACCTGCATCTGCATTACGCATACGCATTTTACCTTCAAACTCAAAAGGTTTGGTTACAACGGCAACGGTTAAACAACCCATTTCTCTTGCAATTTCTGCAACAACAGGGGCTGCACCTGTACCTGTACCACCACCCATACCGGCAGTGATGAACACAAGATCGGCACCACGAAGGGCTGCTTGAATTTCTTCACGGCTTTCTTCTGCGGCAGCTTTACCAATATCAGGATGTGCACCAGCACCCAAACCTTTGGTTTTCTTTTCACCAATTTGGATACATGTTGCCGCTTTACTCATAGCCAAAGCCTGGCTATCTGTATTAAGGGCAATAAAATCTACGCCCTTTACACCGGCGTCTATCATTCTGTTAATTGCGTTATTACCGCCGCCGCCGCAGCCAACCACTTTAATAACAGCAAAACCACTACGGTCATCTATTTGATAATCCATGTATATCCTCCTAAACAATTAGATACTAAACAACTTTTTAAAGAAACCGCCAATACCACTGTCTGTATGGTTTAACTGGCTGTCTGTAATAATGATATCAAGCAAGCCCATAGCACTGCTAAAATAAGGTTCTGTTAACTTAATGGTTACATTCGGTAAATCTACCACCGGGCGACTTAGTTTAGATTGCATATAGTCTTTAGAGCCTTTGTTTTTAGCAAGCCCACCACCGGTAAGATAAATTTTGTTATCGGCAGAAAGGTTGCAACCGCTGGATAAAATTGCTTCATTGATTTTGGTGCAAAGTTCATCCACAACAGGCAATATATGTACATCTAATTCTTCTTGGGTATAGTGATTGATTTGTGTGCTATCTTGTGATTGGATTTGATAATCTACCCCTTGGCCAGCAAACACTTTAAATTGATACCTACGTTTTAAATCTTCCAATTGTTCATTCATAGGAATATTTAATCCGCTTGCCAATGCTACAGCTAAGTGGCCACCACCAATGGCAATTTTTTCTTGGAACAGTATAGCATCCCCTTCACAGATTACAACATCGGTGCCCAGGTAGCCTACATCCACTAAAACAGCCATATTATCACGTTCTGCTTCCGGAATATATAATCTGGTTTGACCCATTAAACTTGAAAAATAACCTACTACCTTATAGCCAAGTTCATTGAGAACATAGTTCATATGGTTTGTAAATACCAAAGAGGTAGTTACAAAACAAACCAAGGCACTGATTTCTCGAGCTTTTAAGCCAACCGGTTCTAAAGTTTTCTTTTCACCATCAACAATAAACCAAGCAGGACTTCTATGTACAACTACATTTTTAACCATGGTGTTGTTAGGGTTCATTTCCCTTGCAGCAACACGATTAAAATTTTCTTCTGCTATGGTAAAAATTTCATCTATATGTTCACTGGTAACGCGAGGATCTGCACCTTGAATTTCTAATTTTACATTAAATACTCTAATTTCAGAGAATTCGCCCGGAACGCCTACAAACACTTCGGTAATTTTTTGTTTTAAACCCGCTTGTTTTTGCGCTGCGTCCATAGAGTCTTTAATTGCAGTATAGAGTTCTTCTGGTGCAATCCATTGCCCATTGATGTAGCCTTCATATTTTACACTACCCACGCCCACAACATCACAATCATTGATGCCGGTATCTCGTGGGTTAGCAATTAAAGTAACAACTTTACTTGTGCCAAAATCTATGGCAGTAACAGTTGACCTCATTACAGACACCTCCGAAAAATTTATAATAAATACAAAATATCATTCTACATTGTAACTGTTTTAGCGCAATAATGCAATACTTTTTTAAAATATACAGTAAAGCAAAGCATTGGATATGTGGTAAACCCGTGTTTTTTACGGTTCACTTATTTTTTGTATAAATGTTAAGTCTTCTGCATTATCGTATGCTTCCAAAGCAGGGTTTTCGTTTTGACCCTGTTTCACATCAACAGTTTGGTAAACCGTAGAAGGCGATGGTTCTAAATAATATTTGGTTTCATAGTGCACTCTATTATCTTCATTAGAGAATACAGGCTTACCAGGCATACTCACATCTATTCTACCGCCACTTTTGTGATTGTTTTTCACATAATCACACACGGAGAATGCGTTGGCAATTTTTTGTGTAGCATTTTCTGCACTACCAAGATGAATAACAAAATTATCTTTGGTGGTTAAATAAATACCATCATTTTTAGGAATGGTTATACGCACAAACATATTCTGTGCCTGCAAAGACACAACTGCATTCATTACCTTAACATAAGCTTCTTTTTGCCAGTTTTCTTTAATTTGCGTTTTAGCCCCATAGCCAGGGTCGTACATAACACAGTTGCTTACTTCTATAAAATTACCTAAATCCTCTTTACTGCTCTTTTGTTCTACTACATCGCCAAACTCGTCTAAATAATATATATAGCCTTTGGATTGCACCACAGATACTGCTTTTTTCTCGTGCAGGAGCATATAAATTCCATTGGGATATACAAAATTAAACTTCATTAAGCGCAAGTCCTTACTTCTGTTGATTCTCTTTACAACAAGCTCCGGATCAATTGCTTGCAAGCTTTGATTTCTGCGAATACCGCATAAGGTTAAAATATCTTCATCGGTATATTTTTGTATGCCTTCTATACGGATATTTTTAGCTATGAAAACATAGCTGTTAAGCATTGCATAGCCAAGAACAATTGCCGCAATAAAGGCAAACAAAGCCACAAAGCCCATCACTTTACGCAATAAACGTTGGCGCTGCAAATTTTTTTCTGTTTTCTTATTTTTTTTGATTTGGGCAGCTTGCTCTTTTTCTAAACGTTTGCGTTCTCTACGGCTCATTTTAACAGGCACTTGCTGCTCTAAATGGAATTGTTGGGTTTGTTGA
The DNA here is from genome assembly GCA_023396045.1 of Bacillota bacterium. Taxonomy (GTDB): domain Bacteria; phylum Bacillota; class Clostridia; order Christensenellales; family Aristaeellaceae; genus JAAZPT01. The sequence goes on from JAEWXD010000021.1 coordinate 14,623, forward strand.
GTTTTATAACTTTGTTGGTTTTTCTCCCAATTTTGCTTGGCAACAAACTCTTCATAGCTCAGAATTTTGGGCATACCTTCAAAATGTTTTGTATTAGATATACCATCGTTCTCAAAACGCAAATTTGCTTCAAAAGGCGAAGCTATTGGCATTTGTGAATTCTGCTTTTGTTCTACTTGCGGATTTGGTATGGCAAAAATATCTTCTACCATATAATCTGACATATTTTGTTTTGTTTCTTGCTTACTTTGTTTTAGACCGCTATAGGGATCAAAATTTTGTTGATACGCCAAGGAGTTATCTTGATATTGTTTGAAATTTTTCATAATATAACTCCTTTCTTCTTTCTTTTTTACATTGTTTCTACAATGCTACGGAAGTGTTCCCCACGTGCTTCATAATCTGTATACATATCAAAGCTTGCACAAGCCGGAGATAATAATACATTATAGTTTTGTTTTGCCAATGCTTTTGCTGTTACAACCGCATCTACCATATTGCCAGCAAATGTAAAGTTTGTAAAACCCACATTTTCTAAGCATTCTGCAATTTGTTTGGCTGTTTGCCCTATCAATATGGCATTTTGAATATATTCGTTTTCTACAATAGCTTTACACAAAGCATGAAAGTCTGCATTTTTATCGTATCCACCCAAAATGATATTGGTAGGCGCTGCCATGGATGCTACCGCTTTTTCTGTACTATCCGGATTGGTACCTTTACTGTCGTTAATATAAGTAATGCCCTCTTTAATGGCAATGGTTTCAATCCTATGTTCTACACCAGAAAAGCGATGCAATGTATGACCGATGATTTGCGGTTTTACCCGCATTGCAATAGCCATACACGCCACTGCCATAGCGTTTTCCAAGTTATGTGGCCCCGGGATTTTAATTTTATTGATGTTACAAATATAGTTTTCTTGACCTGCAAAGCGAACATAAAGCCCATCACCTTTTACATAAGCACCTTCTTTTACTTCTGCCTTGCGTGAAAACCATAACACTTGTGATGGTATTTTAGAAAGTATATGCGCCTTGTGTTCTTGAATAAAAGCATCGTCATAATTCAGTACCGCTATATCAAACTTACTCTGTTTTTCAAATATACGCAGTTTTAAGCGCATATATTCTTCCATGGTTTTATGACGATTAAGATGATCTTCGGTAATATTAAGTAAAGCAGCAACGGCAGGATGAAATTCTTTTGTGGTTTCTAATTGAAAGCTGGAAACCTCACAAACCATAACATCTTCTGCACCTGCATTGAGCACTGCACTGCTATATGGATAGCCTACATTACCAACCACATGGCTTACTTTGCCGGTGTTTTTCATAATTTCACCAAGCAGGGTAACACTTGTAGTTTTGCCATTGGTGCCGGTAATGGCAAGCACCGGATTTTGACTCAGTGTATAGGCAAGTTCTAACTCCCCTATGACTTCTTTACCCATAGCTTTTGCGGCAAGTACCACCGGTGCATCTATGGGTACACCCGGGCTAATCAGCAATATATCTGCTTGTGGTAATAAAGAAATAGGGTCTGTTGACAAGTGGGTTTCCAAATTGTACTTTGCAAGGCTTGCGATGTTGGTTCTTATTTTTTCGTTATCATTTGCATCACACAATACAACCTTCGCACCGTGCTGACACAAAAGCTCTGCAGCGGCAATACCGCTACGCATTAAGCCTAATATAAGAACATTTTTACCTGAATACATACCCAACTCCTATAATTTATATTGTGGTGGTTAAACCATATACAGAAAGTATTGCCAACATAGAAAGTATGGTTGTAATGGCCATATAAAGCATAATTACCTGTGTTTCTGTATAACCACTTTTTTCAAAGTGGTGATGTATAGGGGACATTTTGAATATACGTTTACCATGTGTAGCTTTAAAGTAAAGCCTTTGTATGATAACAGACACAGAAGACATAATTGGTGTAAAAAATATAAACAGCAATAAGAAGGGTTGTTTTAACACCATTGCTACGGCAACTGCAGCAGCTCCCAAATACATAGAGCCTGTATCACCCATAAAGATTTTGGCAGGATAATAGTTAAACCTTAAAAAACCTATACAACCACCCGCCAAAGCGAAAGTAAATATCGCAATGTTTAAATATGCGTTGGAAGCACTTGGGCTAATGGTAATGGCATATTTTTGCAAAAACGAAAGTGCAATAAGCCCCCAAGATAAAAATCCAACCAGTGAAACAGAAGACAGCAAACCATCCATTCCGTCTTGCAAATTGGCACTATTAACAATAAAGATAACAGTAATACTAAGTAGAGGTATGTAGAAATAGCCTAAGTTCCATGTAAGTGTGGTAAACGGGATATTAACAGCAGAACCTATACTTGGGTTGAAGTAACAATATGTGCTAAAAGCAACAGAAAATATAGTTTGTGCAACCAGTTTCTGTTTGGCTGTTAAGCCTAAATTTCTGCTTTTGTTAGACTTAATAAAATCATCCACAAAGCCTATCATCATATTGCTAAGAATAAACAAGCATACAGGAATAATAAAATCGTATCGAGGGTGAAATGTGCCTTTATGTAAAATAAAAGTTAATACAATGGAGGAATAAATAAACAAGAAACCGCCCATAATAGGTGTGCCTTGTTTATGCATATGTGTTTCCGGCCCCAACTCATACATTGTTTGCTTCATGCCTTGGAATTTAATAAAGCTAATAAACTTATTACCCGTTAGCAGAACTGCAAACACGGATACAAGTAAAGCCACACTCATTCTAATCATGTTATGCCTCTTTCAATTCTTCCAAAAGTTCTTTTACGATGATTTTTTCATTAAACGGATATTTTACACCGTTTCTATCCTGATAAGTTTCATGCCCTTTGCCAGCCAAAATAATAACATCACCTTCGCCGGCAACAGACAATGCATAGGCTATGGCCTGCCTTCTATCTTCAATGACCACATATTGATCACTATTTTTCTTGTAGCCATCTACAATAGCATCAATAATTTGCATTGGATTTTCATTGCGCGGGTTATCTGATGTGATGACAGAAAAATCTGCCATTTTACCTGCAATTGCCCCCATAATCGGGCGCTTAATATGGTCTCTATCACCACCGCAGCCAAATACCAAAATCAATCTCTTTTTGGTGAATTCACGCACGGCACTTAAAATATTTTTTAAAGAATCCGGTGAATGTGAATAGTCTAAAATCACTTTAAAGGGTGTATTGGTGTCTAAAAGCTCTATTCTTCCAGGAACGGATTTTACATTTTCTAAGCCTTGTTGAATAAATGCGAGGTCAACATTTAGTATCATGGCCGCAGAAGCTGCGCATAATGCATTATATACATTGAAGTTGCCTGTCATTTTCATATGAATTGATAAATTATCTACATCATTCAAATAAATTTCAAAACTCGCACCGTTTTCTTCTACTTCAATATTACGGGCATATACATCCGCATTGGCACCAATGCCAAAGCAAAGATGTGGAATAGAAATATTTTTCAGTAAAGTCGCACTTGTAATTTCATCCGCATTGATGGCGGCATTCTTTACCAAACCACCGGTAAAGAATTTTTCTTTTGCTTTATAGTAGGCATCCATATCGCCAAAATAATCCAAATGGTCCTGTGAAAAATTGGTATAGCAGCCCACATCAAAGCAAAGCCCTTCTAAACGATGCATATCTATGGCATGGGCAGAAACCTCCATTACCACCACTTGCACATTTTCTTGTTTCATAAGTGCAAGCATTTGATACAAATCAATGGCATCCGGGGTTGTTAAGTTGCTGTCAAAACGACGATTGCCAATCATATTCCCTGTTGTACCAATAAGTCCAACGGTATAGCCTGCAGCCTCAAAAATAGATTTTACCATGAAGCTGGTGGTTGTTTTGCCTTTTGTGCCGGTAATCCCAATGAATTTCATATTTTTTTGTGGTTCGCCAAAAAACAAAGAGGCCATTTGTGGCATTGCAATACGCGTATTTTGCACTACAATTTGTGGAACATCCAGCTCTAACGCGCGCTCAACAACCAGGGCAATATTACCATTTTGTATGGCCTGTGCTACAAAAGTATGCGCATCAAAATTAGCCCCAGATATGCAGAAAAACAAACCATTAGATGTTTGCTTTCTACTGTCTATATTTAAGTTTTGTATATCTACATTTTCTATATTGCCTAGAACTTGTATTGTTTTTACGTGATGCAATAATTCGGTTAAACGCATAACTACCTCTTAATTCATAATGCTTTTAAAAGCTTCTATAAAACTGAATTTTTGGAATTCAGTTTGTGGCGTTTCTACCACAAGTTCTTTTTCTGAGAAAGTTCTTGCTTGTAGATTAATGGCTTGTTTTTCACTTCTTTTTTGCATACCTAATTCTGAAGAAGCGATACGGCTAATTTGAATATCCGACTTTGCTACAGCAAGATTTGCACTTTTGCTGTAAACATCTTGCTCTGCTGCAATAATTTTTGTTTGTTTATCTGCAATTTTCACTTTGTAGCTATGAATAGCAATGGCTTGATTAAACAATGCACCACCGGTAATAATACTGGCCATTAAAACAATGATCGTTGCAACAACTGCCCATTGTTGTACAAAACCGCGAATACCCCGCAATATCCAAGCACCTATATTAAAATTCAATTCATTTGCATAATGTTGCATTATTATTTCTCACTTTCCTGTATGGAATCTAAATATTCATCACAAAATTGTTGCCTGTTGCTAAGGAAATTGTCAAAGTCTTTATTGTAATCCACTGCAGGCATAAGTACAATGTGCCCGCCTTCACTTGCAAATACTACATCTTTTTCTTTATTGAGTATTTTTTCTCTTAATTTTATTGGAATAAGGCATCTGCCCTGGTTATCGCAAGATTGATTAATATAGCTACTGGTAAAGAAGAAGCGGTTGTACATTGCAACACTTCTTTTTCTATCATCATACTGCTGTGCTTTTTCAAAAATTTCCTGAAATTCCCTTTCTGTGTAAAACGCAACAGCATCAAAGTTTTTAGTAACAGATATAACAAAGCTTTCGCCCAAACTTTCTCTAAACGGAAGCGGGAGAATAACTCTGCCTTTACTATCTATAGAGTGCTCAAAACTGCCAAAAAAAGCAGATTTAAAGCTTAGGCTTTTTGGCTTGGCTTCCAGTTGGAGCACATTTTCATTATTCTCTTTTACCACGTGCTCCTCCTTTCACACCCACAATTACCCACTTAGTTGCACCTGCTATCATTATATAGGGAATTTTGAATACTTGCAAGTTAAAAATGCAAAAAAATAACGCATTTTTTTAATAATTTTCTAAAATAAAACATTTGTTCTATTTTAGACGGGTATTTTCATATCTAAGCAATATATGATTTATAGCACAAAAAAGAAGCATCTATTAAAAATGCTTCTTCTGCTTATGTATTTCTATAATAACACCAACAATCTGTTTAAGCTTTTACTTCCATAATTTCTTTTACAGAAAAATTTAAAGCATCGGCAGAACAGAGCGTATAGTCTACACCATTATGCATGCCACTGAATGCTGTTTTAATACTGTCACCATGCAAATGCCCATATACTACTTTAGGAATTTGGTACTCTGTAAACAGGGCGCTAAAACCGGTGTTGCGTTCATATTCCAAAAGTGGTGGAAAGTGGAGCATACCAATTTTTGGTTTGTTGCTATTGCGCATTTTGTGTAAGGATAAAGCAAGGCGATTTACTTCACGTTCGTAAATTTTAACATCTTCTTTGGGAAGTTCTACATTTTGGCAGGGTATGAGCCAACCCCGAGAACCTCCTATCAAAAGTTCATCAAACTCTACAACATCATTTTGCACAAGGAACATATCCTTTGGTAAAACTACTTTAATGCGTGTTAGGGATGACCACCAATAGTCGTGGTTTCCTTTTAACAACACTTTTCTACCCGGTAAGGCGGCGATAGACTCTAAATCTTCCATTGCGTTTTCTAAGCTCATAGCCCAGCTTATATCACCTGGAATGAGAACAACATCACTATGCAGCACCTTTGCACGCCAGCTTGCTTTAATTTTTTCAAAATGATTTACCCAAGCTTCACCAAACATATCCATGGATTTATCTAACTTACCCGGTAAATGCAAATCTCCTATTGCAAATATTTTCATGTATTACTCGTTTATTGTTATAAGTTTAAACACCGGCACATTGCTTTCTGCTTCCGGCAAGTTAACGGATGCCAATTCGGAAGAAAGGCCTAAAAATTCTGCCACACCCTGTATTCTTCTATTTAAATAAAAATCACTCACCTGCGTATCGCTCAATATATACGCATATTGAGATAGCTTATCGCCATTCTTAATAAATGCGGTGTGCAATAAAAATTGATTTTCATGGGTAGTAACATCTGCAACATAAACATTAAACTTTATTACCCTACCCACATATTTACCACCTGTATTTTTAAGATTACTATATGGTACATTTATTGCAGTTTTGGCTAACCTTAAGTTTTGCTGTTCAGCACTCACTTCCCTTGTAAATGTAAATTTAAAGCGACGACTTTGCAAATCTTTTTTTGTAAATACAAGCACCACTTCATATTCACCAGCCTCTTTGGTATCCAAAGGGATAACAAACTTACCTTCATTATTGGTTCTACGATTACCGATGGTTTGATTATTTAACAAAACTTGTATATTAGCACCAGGTTCTGCTATGCCTTGAATGCGATAGTTATCTTCCGTAATAACACCCTCCGGTTCTTTTTGAAAGCTAACAGAAAGCAAACCCTCACGGTAAGTTACAGGAAATGCCCATTCCCCTAATTCCTCACCCTCTTGATTGGCTGTTAAGGTAATGAGATATACCCCTTGCTTAGGCAAAGAAATAGGTAGGCTAAATTTGTTTTTACTATCTGCCGTGGTTTTCAAAAGTTCCGGCTCTTTAGCGCCTAAAGACATAACTGCAGCGGTAAACTCTACGCCTTGGGCAGCTTGCCCGGAAATCTCTATTTTAGAATATTTGCTTTCTTTGGGTGGCATGTTTTTTAATACAATAGCTGCGCTGGCTTCTTCACTCATCTCTTCTGTTTTTGTAAAACCAAAGGTTTTAAAAATTTTATTAAGCGCTACATTTTCTTTGTTGGTAACGTTGCGATTAACCGCTTTCATGCTTATCGCAATTTCATAACCATTTTTAATGGTTCTACGCTCAAATGCAGTATATTCCTTTATACCGTTATTATCTTTTGTATATTGTGCAACCAAAAATCTACCTACATTTTTTCCAAAGTTTTTCCAACCTGCGCTTTTGTAGGTATAACCTTCACTCACATATATGTTTCTTGGAAAAAAACCGACACGATAGGCGCCACGAATTGTTTCGTCTTGCCTGTCTACATCAAAAATATTTTTGGATTGCTCGTTTTGCACGGCACTTACTTCAAAAATAGTATCCTCTTTCCAAGCTTGCAAAAGCACGCCACGCGCTTCAAAATCGGCACGCAGTTCTTCTACCGTATAATGGGCGGTTTCAATAAGGTCTTTATATTGCTCCAATGCATTTTTTTGCAATACAGTATAGCCCTCCGGCACTGTTATTTTTGCAGAAATATCTGAAAATTCAAATTCTTGTGCAAACACTGTACCAACCAGTGCCAACAGTAATACACATAACAAACTGATTTTCTTTTGCATAGCTTACTCCCTGTTACAGAATATATTTTTGAGGGTTTGGAATTTCTTTTACACTTTTTAAATGCTGTTTTACATATTCTGCATTGATTTGCAAATCTACCCTTGGCATATTTTCGCCACCCGCATGAAAAGAAATATCTTCTAACACTTCTTCAAACACAGCGTGCAATCTGCGTGCGCCGATGTCTTCTTCTGATTCATTTAATGTAAATGCTGTTTTGGCAATTTCTTCTATAGCGGAATCATCAAAATGTAAAACTACATTGTCTACTTCAAGCAGTGATTTATATTGTAAGGTAAGTGCGTTGTCCGGCTGGGTAAGAATATTTTTAAAATCCTCTACAGACAATGAGGTAAGTTGTACACGTACCGGGAATCTGCCTTGCAACTCCGGAATTAAATCGCTCACTTTGGATACATGGAATGCACCTGCCGCAATAAACAATATATAATCGGTACGAACAGGGCCGTATTTGGTACTTACGGTAGAGCCTTCTACAATGGGCAAAATATCTCTTTGTACACCTTCACGGCTTACATCTGGGCCATTACTGCTGCTTTTACCTGCAATTTTATCTATTTCATCAATAAAAACAATACCGTTTTGCTCTGCACGCAAAATAGCTTCTTCTTTTACTGCATCTTCATCTATAAGTTTTGAAGTTTCTTCTTGAATGAGCAATTTTCTTGCTTCTTTTACTTTTACACGGCGAATTTTAGTTTGTTTGGGCATCATATTACCCATCATATCACCAATGCTAATGGCATTGCCACCCACTTCCAATTGTGGGGCACTTTGCTCTACTTCAACCTCTATTTCCGTTTCTTCTAAATCTCCACGCAATAATTTAGCACGAATTTCTTCTTTACTGCCCTCCATTTTTTGCACAATTTCTTTGCTTTCTTCCTGTTTTTTACCCATAAAGATATCAAAGGGGTTGCTCTGTTTTTTTGGCGGATCTACCATAAGGTTAAGCAAGCGATCTTCTGCCAATACTTCTGCCCTGTGTTTTACTTTTTCTGCAAATTCTTGTTTTACCATGCGTACCGCATTTTCTACAAGGTCTCGAATAATGCTTTCCACATCTCTGCCTACATAGCCCACTTCTGTAAATTTTGTAGCTTCTACCTTCACAAAAGGAGCTTGTACAAGTTTTGCCAAACGACGTGCAATTTCTGTTTTACCAACACCAGTTGGCCCCATCATCAATATATTTTTGGGGCTTACTTCATCTTTTAGTTTTGAGTCCAGCAAGGAACGACGATAACGGTTGCGCAAAGCAACGGCCACCATTTTTTTGGCTTCTTGTTGACCTATGATATAGCGATCTAATTGGCGCACAATTTCAATAGGGGTTAATGTATTCATAAATTACCTCCTATAAAGTTAATGTAATAATATTGGTATTGGTATATACACAGATATCAGCTGCAATTTGCAAAGATTTTGTTGCAATTTCTGCAGCAGAAAGATTTGTGTTTTGTAACATAGCCCTGGCTGCAGCCAAAGCATAGTTGCCACCAGAGCCTACGCTGGCAATGCCATCGTCCGGCTGAATCACTTCTCCGGTACCACTTAATATGAGTAAATTATCTTTATCTGCCACGATAAGCATACTTTCCAGCTTACGCATTACCCTATCACTACGCCAATCTTGTGCCAAAGCAACAGCAGCTCGTTCTAAATTACCGTTGCATTGGTTTAATTTATCTTCAAAACGATCACACAGGGTAAAGGCATCTGCCACAGAGCCTGCAAAACCTGCAAGCACTTTATCGCTATACAATTTTCTCACTTTTTTTGCATGCGCTTTAAAAATGGTAGATTGCCCCATGGTTACTTGACCATCACCGGCGATGGCAATTTCGCCATTGCGTTTTACTGCACAAATGGTAGTGCCTTTTAAATCCATATTATTCTCCTTTACTATTTACAAATGCAACTATATCTTGCAAAACTGCTGTTTCTACTGTATTTGTGCCTGCCTTAACAAAATTCTTTAAGCCGGCATATAGTTTAAATTGTACATCTTTCTTATTTTTTAACAGTGTGCTCCACATTTGAATACCTTGTTGCGGAATTGGTTCTGTATCTTTATCGCCTTGTAAAATGAGCAATGGAAAAACAGCACTTGCATAAAATTCTGCAGGTTTTAACTGTGCAGTATGCCAGAAATACATAGCTGTTTTATCAAACAATTTCATATTGGCTATTTCTTCTTGTTTAGCAGTATAGAGTTTATCTACCAATTCTAAATCCTGCAAATGATTTTGAATACTGGCAAACAGCTCTTCATTTTGCAGAGTAGAAAACTCTTTTACCAAAGCGCGCTTACGTAATTCTAAAACACTCAAAGGGCTTGATGATAACATGATTACTCCAGATGGAACTAAACCTGTTTGTTGCAATGCAGAAGGCAGTAAATATCCACCATTACCATAAACTACATAATACAAGCGATTTTTATCTATACCATTTTGGCTTAATATAGTTTCTGTTGCAGCAATGATATCTTCTACACTATCTTCTTGTGGGGTAAATGCATCCCCCACGGCTTTTACTTGTTCTGCATATTGCAATTCGCGTTTATCAAAACGAATACTGGCAACACCATATTTTGCCAAATACTCTGCAATATTTTCAAACAAAGGAGTTTGGTCTATGCTTTGATTTTGATTTTGTGCACCATAGCCACCTACAAACACAACCGCCAGAGCCGGTTTCTCTGTTTGTGGTAAAACAAGGCTTGCATTTAATTGCCAGGGGGAAGCACCTATTTTCACTTCTTTAGTAGTAAAAGTAAATTCTTCGTTTTGGGGTGGAGTTTGAGAAGTACTAACAGGGATAGCGGTTTCATCTTTATCTACCATAACAAAAAGCAAACCATGAATTTTAATATAACCATCATTCTTTTCTTTGCCACGGTATGCCGAACCCATGGTGAGCATCATCAATTCTGTTTTATGTTCAAAATGCAACTCTA
>JAEWXD010000027.1 GCA_023396045.1 Bacillota bacterium
CATGTAAACTTTGCAAATAGTTTGCAATCGCATCGGAAGCGTTGGTAGTGAAAAATTGCATAAAGTCGTCTACCGTAGCGGGTATACCTTTACCTTGCAAATAATTACTAAGATATGAAAAACCGTCATAAATATAGTCTTTTTCCAAATACAAGGTGTCGTCAATATCAAAAATAACCGCTCTAACAGGTAACACCATTCGCCTCCAAAATATATATACCATAATATTATACTTGTTTTAGAATATCTTTTCAATGGTTTATGAAAACCCAAAACTATGCTATACTATATTTGAAAACATTAGAAAGAGGTATTTTATGAATCCTATTTTTACAATACAACTTGCAAATGGCAAAGTAATGAAAGGTGAACTTTATCCTGAACACGCACCAGAATCCGTAGGTAACTTTATTGCATTAAGTAATGCGGGTTACTATGATGGTTTAACCTTTCATAGAGTTATTCCTAACTTTATGATACAAGGCGGTTGCCCGGACGGCACCGGTATGGGCGGCCCCGGCTACCATATTAAAGGTGAATTTGCGCAAAACCGTGTTAATAACCCTCTAAAGCATACAGAAGGTGTACTTTCTATGGCACGTAGCATGATGCCCAACAGTGCAGGCAGCCAATTCTTTATTATGACCAGCACTTCCCCACATTTAGATGGTTCCTACGCTGCTTTTGGTAAAGTAACCGAAGGTTTGGATGAAGCCTATGCCATCGTAAATGTAAAACGCAACCATAGCGACAAACCAATCGAACCACAAGTAATACAAAGCATACGTGTAGAAACTTTTGGTGTAGAGTACCCATTTACAAAACTTTAATTTAAAAGCACTCACAAGAGTGCTTTTAAATTGCAATTATTTTAATTTGATTTTGCTTTTTTGTAATGCTGCATTTACTGCCTTGTAGAATAAAGGTGCGCAGATACCTGCAAAAACAGCATTGATAGAAGATGCACTTAATTTTTGTAATAACACTGCGCCTAAAGTTTCAAGAGGTACAGGAGCAATGAATCGTTTTTGAATATAGCTTTTGACAAGGTAAAGTGCAACATAGGTAAATGCACCAGCAAAGGAGCCGATATATAGAGCTTTTTCACCTTTGATTTTGTTATAAACCAAACTTGCTACCAATACCATTAAGCCTTTATTGATAAATGTAATGGGTGCTTCGCTCACAAAAGCAGGAAAGCTAAGATCAAACAAAGCAGAGCCTAAACCTGCAATGAGCGCACCTTGTACACCACCAAACAGGAAACCTGCCAGAACACAAACAGCGTTTGCAATATGCAAATACGAACTAAAAAATGGGATACGTACATAATTTGCAACAAATACTAAGGCTATCATCATAGCCATAAGGCACAACTGTAAAATGCTTGGTTTTTTCATATTCGTTCCTCCAAAGTTAGTTTATTAAATTCATCTTTGCATAGTATAGCACTATTTGAAAAAAATACAAGTTAAATTAAGCACAAAACGCTTTCGTTTAAAAACACTGCCTATAAATTGGCAGTGTTTTTAATTATTCTACACTATATTTATATAATCTTCGTGGTAAAATTTTACGCGATACTATATAAAAAAGTAAACCTAAAACAAAAAGTAATGCCGGTACAGCAATACCGTAAGCTAACATATACTCGGTATTTAAAATATATTTAAAGAAACCGAAAATCATAAAACCGCCAACTGCCATGCCGCCAAAAATACAAATCATAACGGTTAAATTTTGTTTTAATACTTCTTGCGGGTTATTCCACTTCAATTTTGGATGGAACACATCCAATAACAATCCTAAGGAAGAAAGAAAGAAATCCCCTGCAAGCATACCTACCAATACAGCAGCTGTATACTCTATACGTGCAATCAACAAATGAAATACAACAACCACAGGTAGAACACTTGCAAATTGCAATGTTAGGCTTGCCAGCAAGCGTGCCCCGATTTGCGTTTTAGCAGAAATAGGCAGCGATTGCACAAGTGTAATTTTATTACCTTCTCTTGAAAAAGTACTGGAAGCAATATTACACATCGTACCAATAAAGCAAGCCAAAGCTACACCTATCAATACAGACACAGCAAGTAGCTGGCTGTGTGGGAACAATTTTAAAAAGAAATTTCGAACAGCGCCAAAATCAAAATTTTTTAATTGTTCTTTTAGTTGCATATAACTTGGAACTATCATAGCAATGGGCATTATAATAGCGCCACCTATGGTATTAAATAAATACACAGGGGTTGTAAAAATTTCTTTCAGCTCTTTGCTATATAGAGTGCTAAAAACACTTTTTTCTTTTACTTTTAGCACACGTTTTGTTTTACTTGTGCCACTGGATGCGCTTTGTAAAACACCAATACGCATCGAGTTAGATAAAGCAATACTAATGCTATAAGCCAAAGCTACACATGCAGCAAAAAATGCAAAACTAAGTGCAAAACCTAAAATACCAGGTTGTAAAAATTGTACATACTTTACAATATGCAAGACCGGTAAGTAACGCAACATTGTATTATGTGTTGCCAAGCTCTGTTTTGCAAAATCCATAGCTGCCAAAGGATTAACAGAAGAAAAAGTTGCCCCTTGCATCATGGTATTCATGGTTAACACGATTACCATAATCAAAACCATACCAAGCATTTCAAAGCTTTTCTTAAGACCGGAAAATTTACTTGCCTTGCGCATAAGCAAAACAATAACAGATACTAAAAATAACACAGCCAATATGGAAATACTCAGTATATTAAATATACCCGTTGCATAGTACCACACATTCTGATGGCTTTCCATGCCATGTTTTACCAACATAGGTGCTGTAATAAGCGCCCCTAAGCCGGCACTACTGCAAGCCAATATAGCTATTTTTTCTAACAGAATAGTACGTGGCTTAATAGGCAAGGAGAAAAGAAGACTTATGTCGTTGCCAAAGTATATTTTACTTATTACATAAGGGGTGGTAAAAACGGCACACAAAAGAATTAAAGTATAGTAGCCTTGCATAACAAACGCATATTCTATGCCGGCTTGTTGAAACATTCCATATTGCCCTAACATTTGCGTGGTAAACATATACCAATAAAATGCTAAACTCACAATAAAAATAGGAATCATAAACAGCTTTTTACGGCGTTGTTTTTCATGCCAAATAGCCTTTAGACTAATATTTTGAAAATTAAAATCTTTTTTTAATAAAGCAAAGAAAGTTCTCATTCTGTTAACTCCAAGAAAATTTGTTCTAAGGATTGGCTACCTTGGGCATGCTCTTTAATTTCATCCATAGTACCCATTGCAATAATTTCGCCATGATTGATAATGGCAATTCTATCACAAATTTTTTCGGCAACTTCCATAACGTGAGTAGAAAAGAAAACAGCTTTGCCTTCAGTGCAGCGCTTACGCATTATTTCTTTTAAAGTAAAAGCGGATTTTGGGTCAAGGCCAACCATAGGTTCATCTAAAATAAGCACTTCTGGGTCGTGCACCAGTGCAGCGATGAGAGCTATTTTTTGTTTCATACCATGGGAATAGCTTGAAATATAAGCATCAATATCTTTATCTAAACCAAATAGTGCAGCATATTCGTTCACACGTGCAATTCTATCTTCTTTGCTCACACCAAAAACATTGGCAATAAAGTAAGCAAATTGCCTGCCCGTCATATTTTCATATACTTCAGGATTGTCCGGCACATAAGCCAATTTCTTTTTACTCTCTAAAGAGCTTTTTACGGCATCCACACCTGCAATATGCACTGTACCTTCATCCGGCAAAAGCAAGCCAACCAACATTTTAATGGTTGTGGATTTGCCTGCACCATTGGGGCCTAAAAAGCCAAAAATTTCGCCTTGCTTTACCTCCAAGCTAATATTATTTACAGCTTGTTTTTTTCCAAAGCGTTTGCTAATGTTTTGAATTTGAATCATATTTCCTCCTAAAAAATATCAATCTATTAAAAATTGAAATAATGACATATAATTGTGATCTACTTCCGGGTGAAACTGTACTCCCAAAATAAAATCCTCATATTCTAAAGCTTCTATACTATTATCCTGTGATATTGCAGAAACACTAAGTAAAGAAGACGGGTTATTTGCTGCATAGCGATGCATGGAGCTTACATTTAATGTTGTACCCTGAAATAGTTTATGCAGCAAAGTGCCTTTCTGAATTTGAATAGGATGCTTTGTAGGATCTATTTGGGTTCTGGTAATATTAAACTGCCAATGATTTTCTACCGGCAACACAAACATATATTTTTCTTTTTTCATTTGCAAATATAAGTCTAATAAACCACCTTCAAACTGGCGGGTTTCTTTTTCCTGCAAAACGGTAAAAAAACTATGTATCGTTTGCAAGCCGAGGCAAACACCAAGTAGCTTTTTATGCGTGCGATAACAATGCTCTACAATTTGAAAATGATAGGGATGAATTTGCAAGCCACCGGTGATTAAAAAAGCATCAAAATTATCCAGTGCTTCTTCATATATATAGCCATTACAGGGAAGCACACCCTGGGCAATGCCACCAGCTTCTGTAATACGCGCTATATAACTGTTTACATATTCATAACGATCTTGGTAAGGATCTTCATTTAAAAACAATTTGGCAGAGGGTACTACACCAATTATTTTTTTACGCATGCACTTCTTCCTCTACGTTATCTGTAGTTGGCTGCTCAAGGATGAAAGTTAATTTTCTACGCCATACCCCTTTTTTATAGAAATATACAGAAAGCAAACCACTTACAGACCAGCCAATTGCATGGCTTAACATTACCATTGCAGGATTACCAGTGGGATTGGCTGCTGTTTTTGTTAGCTCTACCATGATATATGCAAGTGGAGTGCGCATGATAACTACGGTAAAAATACTAATCCACATAGGTGTTACAGAATCCCCCGCACCACGCATTACACCGCCAAATACTTGGGTAAATGTAAACATAATATAACCTACAGTTAATATACGAAGGAATCTGGCAGAAAGTTCCAATATCTCGTCTGTTTTGGTAAATATTTCTGCAAATTGCATACCGAAAAGAAGTATTAAAACAGCCAATGTAACAGAACAAGTAAGTGCTACTTTAATTGCCGAAACAGCGCCTTCCTTCACCCTATCCAAACGTTTGGCACCAACGTTCTGCGATGTAAAAGTAGTGGCGGCTACACCAAATGTAAAAATAGGTAGCATTACAAAGCCATCTATACGCATTACGGTAGTATTGGCAGTAACAACAGCAGGGCCAAAGGAATTGCTGAGGCCTTGAATGAGAAGCATTGCCAAAGAAAAAACGCTTTGTGTAATAGCACTTGGGCCACCAATGGACATCATTTTTTTGCTGATTTCTTTATCTATACGTATGTTTTCTTTGTTAAGGCTAATCAGTTGTTTCATGCTTAGTAAGCGAAACAAACAAAGAATAGCGCTAATGGTTTGCGCAATAACTGTAGCAATCGCAACACCAAAGGTGCCCCAACGGAAAACACTTACAAATAAAATATCCAACACAACATTTAACAAAGTGGATATCAACAATGCGATGAGCGGAAAAATGGAATCCCCCATAGCACGCAATGCACCCGTTAAGATATTGTATGCACCTATACCCAGTACACCGATGAAGATGGTTTTAAGATAGACAGAAGTCATATCAAAAAGCTCTACCGGAGTGTTGAGTAAATGAAGCAACGGATCCGCTACAAAATAGCCAACAGAGGAAATGCCTATACTTGCATATAATACCCAAAGCAAACAAGTGCCCATGGTTTTACTTAAATTTTCTCTGTCTTTTGCACCATAATATTGGCCAATCAATACACTTGTGCCGGTTGCAATCGCTACAAACAAAACAATAATAAAATTGATAATTGGGAAAGATGCCCCAACTGCACCCAACGCATTGTCCCCAATATAATGGCTTACAACAATGGCATCTACCGTATTATACAGTTGCTGTGCAAAGTTACCAATGATTAAAGGTATAGAAAATAAAATAATTTGTTTGGTAGGGTTCCCTTGTGTTAAATCTAATTGTCCTAATTTTTTAAACATAAATCCCTTTCTGCATTAAAAATCTGCATGTAAAAACGTGCCAACATTTTCGCCGTTTAGCACCTTTAATATATTTTGCGGATCCTGTAAGCTAAACAGGCGAACGGTCTTAATATCGCTCTCTTTCAGCATAGAAAATGCACTTGCATCCATCACTTTTAAGTTTTTGGCCAAAGCTTCGCTGAAGCTGATTTTTTCTAAAAATTCTGCATCCTTATCTACTTTGGGGTCTGCGGTATAAACACCATCAATATTTTTGGCCATTAAAATCTCATCACATTGCATTTGACGAGCACGCACTACAACGGTAGTATCGGTTGTAAAATATGGATGCCCAAGCCCTAAGGCAAATAATACCACTTTACCTTGATTTAAGGCTTCATCTGCCTTATGCATATCAAAGGTATCTGTAAAGCTTGGCAAACCGAAAGCAGATTGCACCACAGCTTCAACGCCGTGCTGACGAAGTGCATCTGCCATACATAAACAATTAAGCATAGTACTTAACATACCCATTTGATCTGCAGTAGCTGCATTCATGCCGCTACCCGCTTGCCTGCCACGCCAAATATTGCCACCACCAATAACTAAGCAAAGTTGATAGCCTTGTTTACAAGCTTCTGCCAAAATACCGGCTATGGTATTAATATGTGAAAAATGATATACCTGTTCTATTTTATTTTCATTATGTAAAGCCAAAGCTTCACCGCTCAGCTTAATCAATACACGTTTTTTCATATTCGTTCTCCTTTTTTATTTCTATAATATTATAGCACAATTCTACATATTTGCGCCAAAATATGATACAATATATAAGTATAAAATCAAAGGAGTTTTTATGTTTATCACTAAAAAATGGCAAGACTATGAAATTATAGATGCCGGTAACGGCAATAAATTAGAGCGTTGGAAAACCTATGTATTAAAACGCCCAGACCCACAAACCATATGGAATGTGGCAAACGAAGAATTATGGCAAAATTGCCATGCCGTATACGACCGAAGCCAAAGCGGTGGCGGTGCTTGGAATTTTATAAAAAAACTACCTGAACGCTGGCAAGTAACCTATGGGGATTGGCAATTTTATGTGCGCCCTACCGGCTTTAAGCATACCGGTTTGTTCCCTGAACAAGCTGCCAACTGGGATTTTATGGTAGAGCAAATACAAAAATACCCTAAAGGCAGGCAAGCCAAAGTATTAAACCTGTTCGGTTACACCGGTGGTGCCAGTGTAGCGCTTGCCAAAAGCGGTGCCCATGTTACCCACGTAGATGCTGCCAAAGGCATGGTGCAATGGGCCAAAGAAAATATGCAACTAAACAAGGTAGACGAGCAAAATGTGCGCTATATTGTTGAAGACGCCAAACGTTTTGTGCAACGTGAAATCCGCCGTGGCAACCATTATGATGGCATTGTAATGGACCCACCCAGCTATGGCAGAGGCCCCGGTGGTGAACTTTGGAAATTAGAAGACGAACTGCAAGAATTGGTTGCACTCTGTGCACAATTATTAAGTGATGATGCCTGTTTCTTTGTACTCAATGGCTATACGACCGGATTTTCACAAAGCGTTTTATATAATATTGTAGATAGAGAACTTGTAGCAAAACATGGTGGCACAGTGGAAGCCGATGAGCTTTGCTTACCCATTACAGCCGGTGGTTTTCTGCCCTGTGGTACAAGTGCCAGATGGACAAAATAAACATGCTTGATGTTGTATATGAAGATAATCATTTATTGATTGTACATAAGCCAGCCAATGTATTAAGCCAGGGCGACAATACCAACGATATTAATATGGTAACACTCGCCAAAGACTACTTACGTAAAAAATACAATAAGCCCGGCAATATATATATAGGCTTATTGCACCGTTTAGATAGGCCGGTAAGCGGGTTAATGGCGCTTGCCAAAACCAGCAAAGCTGCACAGCGTTTAAGTGAACAACTTGCAAAAAAAGAAATGAAGCGCAATTATTTTGCCGTTGTACAGGGTAACATGCAAAATCAAAATATTAGCGATTACCTTTTGCAAGATAGCGAAGGTTTTGTGTGCGTTGTGCCCAAAGGCACAGCCGGCGCACAATTTGCTCAATTACAATGCACTGCCTTAGCACATAAAGACAATACAACGCTTATATATGTAGAGCTACAAACGGGGCGCAAGCACCAAATTCGAGTACAATTGCAAAATATTGGCCACAGTATATTGTATGATATGCGTTATGGGCAAGGTGTAAAAGGCAAGCAAATCGCTTTGTTTGGTGCAAGTTTGAAGCTTGTACACCCTACCACAAAAGAAGCAATGCTCTTTACTGCATTGCCAAAAATAGATAGTTTTAAATTATACCAAACAGAAATAAAAGAATTTTTAATGGAATTGAGGAAGAATCATGAAAGAAATTTTAGCAAAACTGATATTTGATGCAATACAAAGCAGTTATGCGCAAGAAATTTTAAGCGTAGATAGCCTTGCGGAAAGTTTAGAAGTACCACCCAATAAAGAAATGGGCGACTATGCCTTCCCCTGCTTTAAATTAAGCAAAGCACTCAAAGCTGCCCCACCTATGATAGCAGATGTTTTAAGCAAAGCCATTGTAAGTGAAACAGCAAGCGCAAAGGCAGTTGGCGGCTATTTAAACTTTTTCTTAGAGCGTGAAAACTTTGCCAGACGCACATTGGATGCTTTGCAAAAGCAAGGCGAACAATTTGGTAGTAATACCATGGGTAACGATAAAACCATTTGTTTAGACTATTCCTCTATTAACATTGCAAAACGTTTCCACTTGGGGCATTTAAGCACTACAATGATTGGCAACAGCTTAAAGCGCATATTTGACTTTTTAGGTTATAAAACCGTAGCCATCAACCACTTAGGCGACTGGGGCACGCAATTTGGCAAACTCATTTACGCCTATAAAACTTGGGGCAATGCCGAAGAATTGGAAAAAAACGGTGTAGAAGCATTAACTGCACTATATGTAAAATTCCATGAAGAAGCAGAAAAAGACTCAAGTTTAGACGATGAAGGCAGAAAATGGTTTAAAGCCATAGAAGACGGAAACGAAGAAGCTTTACAACTTTTTAACTGGTTTAAAGAGTTGACCTTGCGTGATAGCCAAGTGGTATATGATATGCTTGGCGTAAACTTTGACAGTTACGCAGGTGAAAGTTTTTACAACGATAAAATGGATCGTGTAATAGATGAATTAAAAGCAAAACAAATTTTACAAAATAGTGAAGGTGCCAGCGTTGTAGATTTAGAAGCCTATGATATGCCCCCTTGCCTTATTTTAAAAAAAGACGGGGCCACACTATATGCAACACGTGATATTGCAGCTGCACTCTATCGCCATGATACCTACAAATTTGACCAATGTTTATATGTGGTTGCCTATCAACAGGATTTGCACTTTAAACAATTCTTCAAGGTGGTAGAACTCATGGGTTATGAGTTTGCCAAGAACTTAAAGCACGTTGCCTTTGGTATGATAAGTTACGAAGGCCAAGCACTTTCTACCCGTAAAGGCCATGTAGTATTTTTAGAAGATTTATTGAAGCAAGCCTGTGATAAAGCGCTGGCTATTATCAACGAAAAAACACCTAACTTAGAAAATAAAGAAGAAGTTGCCAAACAAGTTGGTATTGGTGCAGTGATTTATACAGACTTGCAAAACAACAGAATTAAAGATATTGACTTCAGGTGGGATAGAGCCTTGAACTTTGACGGCGAAACCGGCCCTTATGTGCAATATACCCATGCAAGATGTTGCTCTGTATTGCGTAAGGCAGAAGAATTGGCACTTGGTACCTTAGACTACACTGCCCTATCCGACGACTGGGCGCAACAGTTATTGCGTTTGTTAAGCAGATTCCCAGAAACTGTGCAACAAGCAGCAGAAAAATATGAACCTTCTATTATTACAAGGTTTATGACAGAAATTGCCAAAGCTTATAACAAATATTATTACGAACAGCGCATTATTACCGAAGACCCTGCAGCCACTGCAGCCCGTGTAGCGCTAACTCATGCAACCAAGGATGTATTAAAAACAGCCATGTACCTCATCGGTATGAGTGCACCGGAAAGAATGTAATGCAAAACATCAGCAGTACCAAAAACAGCAAAATACAATATATCAAAAGCCTATACACAAGCAAAGGCAGAACAGAACATGCCGCCTTTGTAGTAGAGGGTGAACACATGGTGCAAGAAGCTTTACAATATGCCAATGTGCAGTGTATTGCAGTGGATGAAAGCTATGTGGAAAAATATAAAAACTTATTGCAAGGTGAGGTATTGCTTTGCACAAGCAATGTATTTAAAAGCATTAGTGATACCAAAACCCCACAAGGTATTTGTGCCGTTTGCAATATGCAAGAAAGCCCTGCCTTAAGCAATAAAATTTTGATTTGCAATGCTGTACAAGACCCGGGCAATGTTGGAACTTTGATTCGTACAGCAGATGCAGCCGGCTTTTCTGTGTTATTAGATAACCAATGCGCAGATATTTATAACCCCAAAGTATTACGCTCTACCATGGGCAGTATATTTCACATTGCTGTGAAACGCAGTGCCAATATAGAGCACAATGTACGAACGCTTATAAACGATGGTTTTGCTGTGTATGCCGCCATATTGGGTGGAGAAGCGTTTTATGAACGAAAAAAAGATGCCTCTAAACTTGCCATTATGATAGGCAATGAAGGCAAAGGTATTGCGCCTGCATTGCAAGAACTTTGCACACATACATTCACTTTACCTATGTTGGGTAAGGCGGAATCTCTAAATGCGGGAGTAGCCGGTGCCATTATGATGTATGATATTATTCGAAAGGATAAAGAGAATGAACAAAGAATATAGTATTCAGCTTTTAGAAAAGCTGTGCAACGCCAAAGGGGCGCCCGGTTTTGAAGATGAAGTGATTGCCATAGTGGAAGAAGAAAGCAAAAACTTTGGCCCACAAAACCAAGACAGCATGTTAAATTTCTATGTGCATAGAAAAGAAAACACCGGTAACAAGCCATTGGTGCAATTAGACAGCCATACCGATGAAGTTGCATTTGTAATACAAGCAATTAAGCCAAATGGTACATTGCAATTTATTACTGCCGGCAGCTGGACACCGCACAATATCCCCGCCCATAAAGTATATGTACGCAATAAATTCGGCAAGTATATCCCCGGTATTGTAGCAAGTACTCCCCCTCATTTTATGAGTGAAGCAGATAGAAATAAGCCATTGACCCTTTCTGCTTTAAGCATTGATATTGGCGCTCGCAGCAGAGAAGAAGCCATTAACAGCTTTGGTATACGTATTGGCGAGCCTGCTGTGCCTGCCGTAGAATTCAGCTATGACGAAGAGCATGACCTCATGCTTGCAAAGGCCTTTGATAACCGTTTGGGTGTAGCTTCTACCATAGATACCATGCGTGCTTTGGAAAATGAAAACTTAAATGTAGATGTTGTTTGTACATTCTCTACCCAAGAAGAAGTAGGTTGCCGTGGTGCAAAGCTTTCTGCAAACACCGTACAGGCAGACGTAGCCATTGTATTTGAAGGCTGCCCAGCTGACGATACTACCATTGTGCCGGATTATTTAATTCAAACTGCCCTAAAAAAAGGACCTATGCTTCGCCATATTGATATTAGCATGGTTACTAACCCAAGATGGCAACGTTTTGCGTTGGATACCGCTGCAGAATTTGATATACCAGTACAGGAGGCTGTACGCTCCGGCGGTGGCACAAACGGTTCTGCCATTCATATCAGTGGCAAAGGTGTGCCTTGCATTGTAATCGGTATGCCTGTACGCTATGCCCATACCCATTATTGCTATGCAAGCTATGAAGATTATCAAAATGCCGTGAAGTTGGCTGTTGCATTAATAAAAAAATTAAACAAAGAAATCGTTGAAACATTTTAGGAGGACTTATGTTAGCATTAGCAAGCGACCACGCTGGTTATCCATTAAAAGAAGAAATAAAAAAATACCTTAATGAACAAGGTATTGCCTATGAAGATTTTGGAACCCACTCTTTAGATAGTGTAGATTATCCTGTATATGCACAAAAATGTGCTGAAGCTGTTGCAAGTAAACAGTATGAAAAAGGCCTATTATTCTGTGGCACCGGCATTGGTATTTCTATTGCTGCAAATAAGGTAAGGGGTATTCGTTGCTGCGTATGCACTGAACCTTTTAGTGCAAAAATGAGCCGCGAGCATAATGATGCTAACATGTTGGCCTTAGGCGCACGTGTAGTGGGTGTAGACTTAGCCAAAGAAATTATACACATTTGGCTTACTACACCGTATAGCCAAGGTGAACGCCATAGCAAACGCATTTGCCAAATTCACCAAATAGAAGAATAGTAAAAATGGTTTCCATAACGGAAACCATTTTTTATAGTTTAAAAAGTATGCCAAGTACAGCACCGATCAGAATAAACAAAACGGGGTGTACTTTTTTGAATGACTTTAATTGCATACAGATAAAAAAGAGAATAAATAATGCAAAATGTAATATTTGAAACCGTGTATCTTTAATTATACTTAAACGAAATACTGTAAGGCCAGCTGCTGCAATTAGACCGGTAACACCTGCACGCAAACCTTCTAAGGCTTTTAGTACAATAGGATTTTCTGCAAACTTTTGCAAAACCTTACTTAATAAAATAATGACAATTACAGAAGGTAACACCAAAGAAAGTGTTGCTACAACACCACCTAAAATACCACTGCCTAAAAAACCAACATAGGTGCTTAGGTTTACACCCATAGGCCCAGGGGTACTTTCTGAAACAGCAATAAGATCTGCCAATTGTTGTTGGTTAACCCAATGAGGGTAATGACGACTAAGTTCCATAAAATATGGCAAAGTAGCTAAGCCACCCCCTATAGAAAACAAGCCAATTTTAAACAGCTCAAAGCACAAAAGAAGTAAATTATTCATGTTTACCCCCTAAAAAAGCTATGCCTGCTAACGCGGCCAACAGCGTAATAATAATAGGAGAAACATTGAATAGTGCAACACTTACAAAAGCAATTACTGCAATGGCAATTTTTAAATATCCTTTTACATTGCTTTTAAACAGTTTTACAACCGTTGCAGCAATGAGTGCCGTTACGGCTACACGAACACCTGAAAAGGCATGGATTACAGCTGCACTACCAAACGCAAGTTGTAAAGCATTGGCAACCAGTAGAATAATAATTATACTGGGTGTAATAATGCCTAAGGTTGCAATTGCAGCCCCTAATATACCTGCTGTTTTATAGCCTACAAAGGTAGCGGTATTTACCGCAATGATGCCCGGGGTGCATTGCCCAATGGCAAAATAATTCAATAATTCTTCTTCTGTGGCCCAATGCTTGGTTTCTACCACCTGTTTGGTAAGCAAGGGCAACATGGCAAGCCCACCCCCAAAGGTGAACAAGCCGATTTGAAAAAAGCTTATAAAGAGTTCTTTACTAATTTGATATTTATTTGTTTTCATACGCATTACAAAGTGAAACAAAATCTGCAAAAATTCGTTCTGTAACTTTGTTGTTTTCCCTTTCTGGATGCCACTGAACAGCAATAATATTTGTGTACATAGGGCAATAATAAGCCTCTATAATGCCATCTGTACCTGTTACAGAAGGTAAAAAACCCGGTGCAAGTACTTTTACAGCTTGGTGGTGATATGTATTTACTTTACACTTTTCACCTGCAAACCAACGTTCTGCCGGTGTATTTTCTAAAACGATACAAGGATGGCTGTTGTTATACTGTACATCTTCACATACATGTTGCAAAGCATTTTGTACCTGGCTGGGAATGTCTTGATATAATGTACCACCCAGCGCAACATTTATTAGTTGAAAGCCTCTGCAAATACCCAAAATTGGCATTTTGCGTTTCATTGCTTCCTTAATAACCAAAAGCTCCACAGTATCTCTTGCGTCTACCAACTTACCTAATTTTTCATGTGGTTCTTCGCCATAATGTTTAGGGTTTACATCATTGCCACCACAAAGGACTATGCCTGAAAAACAGTCTAAATATTCGCCTATTTCTTCTTCGTTTACTTGGTAAGGAAATATGCTGCAAAGTAAGCCGGATTGCTGTACTGCATTTACATAAACATGATCTACAAATTGCCTTTTTTCGTCAACTTGAATACTGCCGCAAAGTGCGACCATCGGTTTTTTCATAGGAACTCCTTTGATTGAAATTTTTCATTTTTTTTGGTATACTGCTTAATTGATTATACTACTAAATACCTATGTATTGCAAGTGGAGGAAAGATGAATAATTATGTAGTAGTTGTTGGCGGTGCCAATGTAGATATCTCTGCGAGCAGTTTTAATGCCATTAAAATGGAGGATAGCAATCCCGGTAAAATAGAAATGCGCCCCGGTGGCGTTGGACGAAATATTGCTGAAAATCTATGTAGATTAGGTGTAGATACTTACCTTATCAGCGCTTTATCTGACGATGTATATTCTAAGCTAATAAAAGATGATTCCGCCACCTTTGGTTTGCATTTAGAAAAAAGTGCTTTTGTAGAAAATAGCAATTGCGGCTTGTATCTTTGTATCAATGACCCGAGCGGTGATATGCTGGTTGCTGTAAATTCTATGGAAATTTGTAACGCCATTACACCGGAGATTATTGAACAACATTTAGATTTTATCAATAAAGCCAGCCTTGTGGTTTTAGACACCAATATACCTGAACAGACTTTACATTATATTTGTGATACTGTTACAGCCCCTCTTGCTTGCGATTTGGTATCTGTAGCAAAATGCAGCAAAATGAAAAGCAAATTAGGTTCGCTTAGCATATTAAAAGCCAATCGTTTTGAAGCAGAAGCCATCAGTGGAATGAAAATTGAAAAACAAAGCCAATTGGAAGAAGCATGCAAAAAGCTCTGTGCAAGTGGTATAAAAAATGTGATTGTTACTTTGGGTGCACAAGGAGCATATTATTATAACCAAATTGAAAAAGGCCATATAGCCCCTGTACCTTGCACTGTAA
The DNA here is from genome assembly GCA_023396045.1 of Bacillota bacterium. GTDB lineage: Bacteria > Bacillota > Clostridia > Christensenellales > Aristaeellaceae > JAAZPT01. Next base: position 15,083 of record JAEWXD010000027.1, read on the forward strand.
TGAATACCACCGGCTGTGGCGATGCCTTTATGGGTGCCGCCTGCGCCTGCTTTATTACTAATCCATCGCTATGTGAAATGGCGAAATATGGTATTGTGGCTGCAAGCCTCACTGCCTCACACAATGGGCCAGTAATGCCATATCTTTCCATAGAAATGATAGAAAGACAAAAAAAGAATTTACGTTAGGAGAAAAATATGAACTTACAAAAATATCTTTGGGTAAACCCTGAAGTACAAAAAGCATTAGATGAAAATAAACCGGTAGTAGCATTGGAATCTACCATTATTTCTCACGGTATGCCCTACCCTAAAAATGTACAAACCGCCTTAGAAGTAGAAGAAGTAATTCGTAAAAACGGTGCAGTGCCTGCAACCATAGCCATTATTCAAGGTAAAATTTGTGTTGGCATTAACCATGAACAAATTGAATACCTTGGCAAAAAAGGCTTACATGTAACCAAGGCAAGCCGTAGAGATTTACCTGTATTGTTAGCCCGTGGCGAAGACGGTGCAACCACTGTTGCCACCACTATGATAGGTGCTGCCCTTGCCGGTATTAAAGTATTTGCCACCGGCGGTATTGGCGGCGTACACCGAGGTGCTGAAACCACAATGGATATTTCTGCCGATTTGGAAGAATTGGCACAAACACCTGTATTGGTTGTTTGTGCAGGTGCAAAATCTATATTGGACTTAGGTTTAACCTTAGAATATTTAGAAACCAAAGGTGTACCGGTCATTGGTTATCAAACCCAAGAACTCCCTGCTTTTTATACCCGTCAAAGTGGTTTTGGTGTGGATTATAGAATTGATACAGCAAAAGAAATTGCTGAAGCATTTGCCGTAAAAGATGCTTGTGGCCTATCCGGTGGTATGCTTGTAACCAACCCAATTCCTGAAGAGTATTCTATGGATAAAAACATAATTGATGCAACCATTGCAAAGGCCGTACAAGAAGCAGAAGCGCAAGGCATCAAAGGTAAAGAAACCACACCTTTCTTACTTGATAAAATTCAAAAATTAACCGGTGGTGAAAGCCTTGCAAGCAACATTGCTTTGGTATTTAACAACGCCAAGCTTGGTGCAGAAATTGCAAAAGAATACAGTGCACTTTAATTCATAAAACACAAAACTCCTTCTTATAATAATCTAAGAAGGAGTTTTATTTTTGTGCAGATTTTTTTATCTTTTCGTGATAGAAAAAGTTCACCATTGTGGGTGAAGCGGAAAATGGTTGATAAAAATCATCTTCATTGGTGGTATAGAGCAAATTTTTTTCTTTGGCAAAGGCACGCATTCTGGCATCTAATATTTCCCAATATACAGCATTATTATGCAGATATATTTCTTCATATAAAGGAAGTAAATTAAAATGTTTTTTAGCTATATATTGCAAAATACTATATTTATAATCGCCGCGAAGGTTTAAATTTTCAAGCCAAATAAGATTACAGTAGGCTTTTACTCGCTCTATAATGGCCTCTACATCAGTTATCTCCGGAAATATAGGTGCAACAAAACATGTGGTGCGTATACCGTTTTGGTGTAACTGTTCCATGGCATACAGTCTTTTTTGAATGCTTGGGGCTTTGTCCATATCTGCTTTAAAGCTTTCATCTAAGGTGTTAATACTAAAACCAACACGCATATTGGGGAAGCTTTTTAATAAAGTGATATCTCTAAGAACCAAGTCTGATTTTGTTAAAATGGTAATATTTACATTTATATCTTGCAAGGCTTCTAAAAATGCACGCGTTCTGCCAAAGGTTTCTTCCTGTGGTAAATAAGGATCAGTTACAGAACCTAAGGCAATACTCTTGCCTGCTAATTTTTGAGGGTTTGGAATCTTGTCCCAAAATTTTACATCCACAAAAGTACCCCAAGGCTCAGTGTGATTTGTAAAGCGTTTCATATAGCTTGCATAGCAATACTTACAAGCATGGCTACACCCTACATAAGGATTCACAGAAAAGTCGCAAACGGGGAGGTTAGACTTTGTAAGTATATTTTGGCATTGTATTTGTTGAATAAACATATTTCCCCTCCTGTTGCTGTTCTATATTTATATTAGTTTGAAAACAACACAATTACAAGTATATTCTATTGCATAGTTGTGAATTTTACACCTTTTTTAATGAATTGTAGGATAGATAAAACGGAAATTTTTGATACAATATAAACAAATAATTGAAAAGGAGAATAAAGATGAAAAAAATTATTTCTTTATTGATTGCTTTATCCATACTTTTGGGATGCACAGCAGCCATAGCAGAAGAAACATTGGTTGTTTACACCGCAAGAAGCGAAAGTTTAAACAATGCCGTTATTCTAAATTTTGAAAAAGATACCGGCATTAAAGTAGAAGTTGTAACCGGTGGTACTGGTGAACTATTGAAAAGAGTTGTATCTGAAGCCGGTAACCCACTTGGCGATGTTCTTTGGGCCGCAGATGAAACCATGTTAGCCAACAGCAAAGAAAACTTTATGGAATACGTTTCTGCTGAAAATGAAAATATGCAAGAAGCATTCCAAAACAAAAGTGGCTTTTTTACCCCCGCATTTGCAGACCCAACCGTTATGATTGTAAACACAGAGTTGGAAGGCTACTTAAACATCACCGGTTTTGAAGATTTATTGAAACCGGAATTGAAAGGTAAAATTGCATTTGGGGACCCTGTAAACTCTTCTTCTGCATTCCAATCTTTAATAGCTATGCTCTATGCCATGGGCAAAGATAATGATCCGCTTTCTCAAGAAGCTTGGGCCTTTGTAGATAAATTTATTGCCAATTTAGATGGTAAAGTATGTAACAGTTCCAGCCAAGTTTATAAAGGTGTAGCCGGTGGCGAATATGTAGTAGGTTTAACCTGGGAAGACCCTGCTGTAAGCCAGCAAATCAATGGTGCACCTGTACGTGTGCTCTTTGCTAAGGAGGGTGCTATATTCCCCGGCGAATCTGTACAAATTATCAAAGATTGTAAAAACGCAGAAAACGCTAAAAAATTTGTAGACTATATGCTTTCCGAAAAAGTACAAAACTTAGTTGGTACAACCATGACTGTTAGACCTTTACGCAAAGATGCCGGTCTTGCAGAATATATGACACCAACTGCAGACATCAAACTGTTTGAAAACTATTCTGAAGCATGGGTTGCTGAGAATAAACCAAACATTGTAAAGCTATATACCGATCACATGGAAATGTCCATGGAATAATATGGGAGGGTGCACAATGTGCACCCTTTTTTCTCAAATCAAAAAGAAATACCTATTCTACATTTCAATAAACAAGCAATAAGGAGCATACAAATGAGTGTTGCAATTAGCATAAAAGATGTTGTTAAAAAATATGGAAAAGACACCGTTGTAAACGGCCTTTCCTTAGATATAAAGCCGGGTGAATTCTTTACCTTATTAGGCCCTTCCGGCTGTGGCAAAACCACATTGTTAAGAATGATTATCGGCTTTAACTCTGTTGATGGCGGTGATATTTTAATAGACGGAAAATCCGTTGTAAAAATTCCAACCAACAAACGCAACATGGGTATGGTTTTTCAAAACTACGCCGTATTCCCCCATATGAGTGTTGCAAATAATGTAGCATATGGCTTAAAAACAAGAAAAACGCCTACTGCCGAAATAAGCAAAAAAGTAGAAGCTATTTTAGAAACAGTAAAAATATCCAACTTAAAAGATAGAAAACCGGCACAGCTTTCCGGTGGCCAACAACAGCGTGTAGCTTTGGCAAGAGCCATTGTAATTGAACCTGCTGTACTGTTAATGGACGAACCACTCTCTAACTTGGATGCAAAATTAAGAGTTGAGATGCGCAATGCCATTAAATCCATTCAGCACGAAATTGGTATAACCACTGTTTATGTAACTCACGACCAAGAAGAAGCGCTTGCCGTTTCTGACAGAATTGCTGTTATGAACAATGGTATTGTGCAACAAATTGATACACCTAAAAATATTTACCAACGCCCTTCCAATTTATTTGTAGCAAGTTTTATTGGTTTAACCAATGTGTTACAAGCAAATGTAGTAAACAGCAACAATGAAACATGTGTAGACTTTGGTTATGGTTATGTAGAAAAAAATACTAATATTGATACTGCCAAAGTAAACGGCACTACCATTTTAGCAGCTATACGCCCTGAGGAATTTATTATTAAAGAAGCAAATGAAGTAGGTATACCTGCAAAAGTAAACTCAAGTGTATTCTTAGGGGTAAACATTCACTACTTCCTAACCTGTGCTGATGGCACTGAAATTGAAGTGCTGCAAAGCTCTGACCTAAGCGATATTATTCCAGATGGCACAGAAGTAAAACTACAAGTGAACATGGCTAAGAGCAACTACTTTAATTGTGAAAGCAAAACAAGCATTATGCGAAAGGAATAAACAATGAAGGGCTTTAAATCACAAAATACATCTCCTATATGGATGTATTTAACCTTGGTGGTATTGGCATTCTTCTTAATATTTATTGCCTACCCGCTATCCTTGGTTTTATACAGAAGTTTTTATAACCAACAAACACAAACGCTTACGTTAGAATATTTCACAAGATTTTTTACTAGAAAATATTTTACCAATACCATTATCAATTCCTTTAAAGTTACTTTTTCTGCTACAATTGTATCTTCTATATTAGGGCTTGCCATAGCCTATATCACAAGAAGCTCCAAAATTAAAGGCAGTAAATGGTTGAATATTTTAATTGTTGTTTCCTATCTTTCCCCACCATTTATTGGTGCTTATGCTTGGATTCAATTGCTTGGTAGAAATGGTTTAATTACAAAATATATCAATGCTTGGTTTGGTATGAATTTTGAAGGTATCTATGGTTTTATAGGTATTGTACTGGTATTTTCTTTGCAAAGCTTCCCATTGGTATATATGTATGTAGCAGGCGCATTGAAAAACTTAGACAACTCTTTAAATGAAGCAGCTGAAAGCCTTGGCAGCTCTACCTTACAAAGAATTAGCATGGTGGTTATGCCTTTGATTGTACCAACATTACTTGCAAGCAGCTTACTTGTATTTATGCGTGTTTTTTCTGACTTTGGTACACCTATGCTAATTGGTGAAGGTTATAGAACCTTCCCGGTAGTATTGTACAGCCAATTTATGGGTGAAGTGGCGCAAGATGATAACTTTGCTGCTGCACTGTGCATTATTATTATGATTATTACATTAGTATTCTTCTTTGCACAAAGAATGATTGCACGCAAAATGAGCTATTCCATGACGGCATTAAAACCAATGCAAGCAATACAGAAAAAAGGTTTAACCAATGTATTACAACACGTTTTTGTATACTTTGTTGTATTCTTAGGTATTTTACCCCAACTTACAGTTATCGCTACTTCCTTTATGGAATTTAGCGGTGGTCATGTATTTACAGGCCGATTAACCTTAGAAAACTTTAGAAATACATTGCTCAACAAAGGTAGCAACGCTGTTTGGAACACCTATTTATTTGGTATTTCTGCTATATTGATTGTAGTGGTATTGGGTATTATTATTTCTTACTTAGCGGTAAGAAAATCTTCCTTTCTAACCTCTACATTAGATACACTCACAATGTTGCCTTATGTTATTCCAGGTTCTGTACTTGGTATATCCTTCCTATACGCATTCAATACTCCACCGTTACTATTAAGCGGTACAGCTGTTATTTTGATCGTTTCGCTTTGTGTACGCAGGTTGCCTTATACCATTCGTTCAAGTTCGGCAATTATTGGCCAAATATCACCCAGTTTGGAAGAAGCAGCCATTAGCTTGGGTGCAGGCGAAATACGTGCATTTGTACAAGTGATTATCCCTATGATGCTACCCGGTGTTATCGCCGGTGCCATAATGAGCTGGGTAACGGTGATTAGCGAATTAAGCTCTTCTATTATTCTTTACACAAGCAGAACAGCAACTTTAACGGTATCTATTTATACGGAAGTTATTCGTTCTAACTTTGGTAATGCGGCTGCTTATTCTACTGTGCTTACATTTACTTCCATTGCTTCTTTATTGCTTTTCTTTAAAATTAGTGGTAAAAATGATATAAGTATTTAAAAAGGAGGAGATAGTTATGAAAAACAACAGTTTTCGTTCCTATCTCCACTTTTCTTTTATTAAAAGCAGTATAGCACTTATTCTTAGTGTATTTATTTTATTTTTATTTATTATGGGTATTACATTTTTGGTTACTACCCAAAGAATGAATCATACACAAAATAAATTCACTGCAAGGCAAGTAGAAGCATATTTGAAGGCGATGGATTTATCCGCTGAAGCAATTACACAATATGATAGCCTAAATCATGCCCTTACTGAAAATGCCAAAAGTTCCCAAAAATTAAAAGAACTTTTGTATACCCAAGTCAATGCATTGCCTATAAAATGCAATTTTGCCTTGCTAAATATGCAAAAAAAGGTCATTGCAAGTAACTTATATAAAAACAATTTAGATGTGCTGCTAAAATCTGCTGTAATTCAGGATTTTTATTATAATAGCAGCACACAAAAAGCATATATAGGATATAGCCGTATTCCTTACAGCAATGAACAGTTGGGAGCAATTTTATTTATACAGCCAATCGTTTATCAAAACAAAGTTGTAGCCCTGCTCTACTTTGATATAGTACAAGAAACATTGCAAGATACACTGGTACAACACAAAGCCGATGGCATTGTGATAACCGATAAATTTGATAATATTGCATACAGCACCACACCGGATGCCATAGGCCCTATGAATAAATTGGCATTTAACAGTAAAAATGGCAATGGTTTTTATATCCTAAATGAAAAGCGTTACTATATCTCTTCACAAAAAATATATAATAACCAATTAAATGTATTTACACTTAGTTCTGCTGTTTTATATGATTCCATTTTATGGGTGGGCATTATATCTACAGCCGTCATTGCACTGCTCATTACCTTACTTTCTTTTATATTATCTAAGAAAATCATCAACCATAACCTAAAGCCATTCCAAATTGCCATACAAGCCATACAAAGCAATGATTTTAACCACAGTATACAGGAAGAAACCTTTGATGAATTTCAAGCATTATTTGAAGAATACAATGCCATGCTTGTACGGATTGATGCTTTACTTGCCAGAAATAAGCAATTAAATGATTACAAACGCATTATTGAGGTGCAGCATTTAAAAGACCAGTTTAACCCTCATTTTGTATTTAATGTATTAGAAAATATACGCTATGTAATGCTGGAAGATGTAGACAAAGCACAAGAAATGTTAGTATCCTTTGCACATTTATTGCGTTATGAAATCAACGATTTAGACAGTACAATTGAATTAAGCACCGACCTTGAATTTGTAAACGATTATTTATTATTACAAAAGGCAAGGTATGGTAATAACTTACAATACCATATTGATTTGCCGGATGAATTTAGAGATTACAAAATACAAAAGCTGCTGGTACAACCCATTGTAGAAAATGCAATTAAACACGGCTATAAAAATGAACTGCTTATAATTGAAATTAAAGTATTACAAGAAAATGCATTTGTAAAAATTAGCATTAAAGATAATGGTAAAGGAATTCCAAAAGAAAAGCTTTTAGAATTACAAAACATGCTTGCCGAAAACCAATTTGAAAACACACATATCGGTATATTTAATACCCATAGAATTATAAAGTTAAGCTATGGCGAATGCTATGGTTTACAGTTGGAAAGCAATGAAAACGGTACACAGGTGAGCCTATATTTACCCGAGGAAGAATGCAATGTATAAAGTAATTATTGTAGAAGATGAAGAAAGAATAAGCAAAGGCTTAGAATTTGCCTTTCCTTGGCAAGAAGAAAATTGTGTTGTATTGGGTATTGCAAACAACGGTTCAGAAGGTTTGACTTTAATTGAAAGCCTGCGCCCCGATATAGTAATAAGTGATATTAATATGCCGGAAATGGACGGCCTGCAAATGTTAGAAAACAGCATTGTTGCCTACAAGTATAAGGCGATACTCATTTCTGGATACAGCGAATTTTCTTACGCACAAAAAGCCATTGGTTTAGGCGTAAGTGAGTATTTATTAAAGCCCTTAGATTTTGACAGTTTAAAAGCAGCATTGCGCAAAACCATAATGAAAATTGAAAAATATAAAAATGTAGAGCAAGCCATTGCTGCTTTGCCGATACAAAATGGATTATTAAACACGGCAGAAGCAAATAATAAATATGTGGTACAAATGCTACAATATATAGAAGAAAAATATAATAATCGCATTTCTATTACCGATATTAGTGAGCAAACCGGCGTTTCTTGCAGTTATTTAAACACCAAGTTTAAAGCAGAAACAGGTTATACCTTTAATGATTATTTAAACCGTTATCGCATACAAAAAGCAGTAGAATATATCAACCAAAACCGTTATAAAATATATGAAATTGCAGAGAAAACCGGCTTTACAGACTATAAATATTTTATAAAGGTATTTAAAAAATATACAGGCTATGCCCCAAGCCAAATGCATACAAATGAAGAATAAAAACAAATAACACAAAGGCTCTGTATTTTGCAATACAGAGCCTTACTCGTGGCGGAGAAAGAGGGATTCGAACCCTCGAGACTGTTTCCAGCCTACACGATTTCCAGTCGTGCGCCCTCGACCAGACTAGGCGATTTCTCCACGACAAGAAATATTTTAACATAAGTATGGGCTGGTGTCAATAAAAAAATGCAATAAACTACTGGTTTTGCACAATAAATTTATAATAATCTACGGCTGGTGGCAAAGCATAGGTATAAACGTTTTCGTTTAAACCATGCATGCTTTTGAGTTGCTGAGGGTCATACAATACAGGTGCAAAGCGCACACAGGCATCTGCTACTTCATGATAGAAACGCGCATCGGTTGCGCCGGTTACAACATAAGGTACGCAAGCGCTGCCCTTAAATACAGCTTGCACTGCTTTTTCTGTTAAAGCATAGGCTTCCCCCTGTAAATCAAGAGATGGGCTTGGGTTATCTGCAAATTGAATTTCCATCTCCAAACCATATTTTTTGCATAGTTTTTCTAAAATTGCAAAGCTTTCTTCTTTGGCTTGGTGAGGTATAAAACGCATATTGCACTGCACACTTGCCGCTTCTGGAATAACATTTTGGCCGTTACTCCCTTGTGCCATGGTGAATACAATGGTGGTTTTAAGCATTGCGGCAGCTTGTGGGCTAAGTTTTGGCAATAATACTTTTAACAAGGGTTCAAACAACCAAAGGTTGCCAAATATAAGCTTTAAAGGAAATGCACAATAGGGTGCTAACCTTGTAAACATGGCACGCACGGGCGCTGTAAACTTCACCTTAAAAACTTTCTTGGTTTCTATATGGTTTACAAAGGCAGCAAGCCTTGCCAGTGGTGTATTTTTAGGTGGTGCTGATGCATGCCCCCCTTTGCTTTTGGCAGTAAACTTTACATTGGCACAGCCTTTTTCAAAAATACCCACCATTGCAAAGTAGCCTTTTACACCGGGAATAGGGTCTGCTGTAAGAGCACCGCCTTCATCGCTAAGCATGGAAAGATGAATATGATGGTCTTTTAAATACTGCACAATTTTAGGACCACCATCACCACTGATTTCTTCTGTACAACTGCTTGCCAAATACACATCACAATTGGGGGTAAAACCGGTTTCAATCAGCTCTTCGCAAGCCTGCAACAAAGCCATGAGGCTGGATTTGGTATCGCAAGATCCTCTACCCCAAATTCTATCATCGGCGATGGCGCCACTAAAAGCAGGGTGCTCCCACTGCCCACTGGCTTCTACTACATCGTGATGACTCATGAGTAGAATTGGTTTTTCACCACTTTTACCCTTCCAAACAAAGAGCAAATTGCCATCTATTTCTATTTTTTGGCAAACCCTGTGAATATTGGGGAAAAGTTTTTCTAATAAATCATGAAAGGCATAAAATTTACTTAGATCACTTTGCTCTTTTTGTGATACCGTTTCTTGCGCCACCATAGCAGAGAGTATTTGTGCATACTTTTCTTCCCTTTGGGGATCTCTTGGAGCTGTATAAGTAGATTTTTGATTGGGTATAAGTAAAGTTCTGATAATAGCAATAGTTAATAATAAAAAAAATCCGCAAATAATCCATAGTAAAACAGACCAGAACATATTATTGCTCCTTTCTTAAAAACCATGCGATTGCAATAGCGAGTAAACCACTGGGAATAATTAAGATACTAACTGAATTGATAAGTTTGGGCACAATAATAAATAATGCGCTCATGAGCAATACGGGCAATACAGCAATTTTAATATCATTCTTAAAATAACGATACGCCATAGCACCAAATAAAGCGGGTACTACATTGTCAAAAGCCGGTTTTAAAATGGGGTTGCCGAGTATTGGTTGTAAAGGGATCAAAAGCAATGCCCCCAAAGCCAATACAATCGTTGTAGTAAGCGCAGAAGTTGCAATACTTAAGGTTGCAATGACTTCACTTTCTGCTGTACCAGCCTTTACCCCACTCAATTCATGTGCATTGGCAACACATGGAATTTTTAAGTTAATAAGGTTACCCGTCATAAACGCTAAATAGCTACCACCTGCACCCAAAATAGGAGTATATACCAAAAATTCAACAATTCCTGCACCCGACCAAACCAAAATAACCTGTGCAAGCGCTGCATAGAAAGCCTGCATGTTTGGAGGTGCATTCAATATCCATCCATATACAAAGGGTGAAGATAGTAATAAGGTGAGTATAACAGACATAAAGCCTACACCCAACCAATGGGTACGGGCTAAATATTTTTTATAAAAAACTGTTTTTTGTTCTGTATTCATTTTGCCCTCCTAAAACAACACACCTATGGCAACCACAGTAGCCATAGCAAGCAACATACTACCGGCAACTGCAAAGTTTTCCAAATACTTTTGCTTTTTCTGCTCTATAAAGTATACAAAGCAAACCATAAATCCACAAGAAAGCAACAGAGTAAGTATGGGCATAGGATTATTAAAGGCTGTATAGTTTGCTAAGTAGGCACCTATATAGGCACTAATTAAGCCTATAAACATGGCAGCCATGACCTTATCGCCAAAGTTTGTTTTCTTTTTCTTTTCTTGGTTTTTATGTATAGAAGATTGCAATTTGCTAATATAGCCTCTTGTGAAAAAAATGCTTAGCAATGTACCGCTGGATATACCAACACCCATAAGCAATGCAATGGTTGTAAAGGCTTGTAAGGTCATTTCACTGGCAGAAAGGCCATTCATACCAATGGCACGTGCGGCTGCATCTGCCACAGAGGTTTCATAATGCAAGGCACCAATCACGCTCAAACGCAGCCAAGGTAACGGTACACCCAATGTGCCGGAAAGAGTAATTACACCAAGCAAAATACTTACACTTGGCAACACGGTAAAAGTAGCACTGGATATCATGGTTTTGTGCAGAACTTGTTTATCCATGCCCAAAGCAATACCTGCTTTGTAAGCACGCACCAAGAATACAATACACATCATTGCCACACAAAAAATAATGCCGCCAGAAACCAAATATAATTTTGGCCCATTCAACATTTGAACTACATTCATAAATTTTGCTCCTTTTGTATATATTTTTGAAATAACTCGTCTGCCCGTTGTTTTGCTTGTTCTGCGTTACTCTGGTCTTGCTGTACGGGCGAGAGCGGATCTTGCATTAAGGCTTTAAACTGGCTTACTTTAAGGCCTAAGCTATCTTGCATACGCAAATCACTCCCCTCTTCACAAACCAAATAATAACAAAGCAAACTGTCTTTTTGCCCAATGCGATGCGCCCTATCTTCTGCTTGGCTGTGTACAGCGGGCGACCAGTCCAACTCTCCAAACACAACGCAGGTTGCTTTTTGTAAATTAAGGCCAGCCGCAGCACGCAGGGAAATACAACAGAGATTTGTTTTACCCTGCATAAATTTCTCCTGCGCTTGCGTTTTTTGCTCTTGCGTTTCACGGCCGGTAATAAACACCGGTTTTTCTGCTTTGAAGGCTTGTTTATAAACATCAAACACATCATGATGGTGTGCAAAAAGCAATACTTTTTCGCCACCATCCAGTAGCATACGCACAAATTGTGCCACATAGGGTGCTTTGGCAAGACCCGTGGCTCTACGTTCGCCCTTATCTATTTCAAAGGCAAGAAGTGTGCGTTCTGCATTGCTCAAATTTTGATTCCAAGTGTTTAATTTGAGTATAGTAGCTTGCATATATTTTTTAAACACGTCTTGGTCGGAATCTACCACATTTACCAAACGGCGTTTAGGAGGCAAAGATGGCAGCACATCTTCTTTTCTACGGCGAAGCATGATACCTTCTTCACATAAAAAGCTACCGAGTTGTTCAGGGTGAATTACTACATTGTTACCATAGCCATAGCACCATTCTCTTGTAAAGGCATCAAAATCACCTAAAAAATGGAAGTCTAAAATATTGATAACCTGCCAAATTTCGCCACCATTGTTATAAATAGGCGTACCACTGAGGCCAATTACACGCTCTGCTTTGCTTGCAAGCAAGCTGGCAGCAGAATATTTTTCTGTACCGCCATGGCGCAATTCTTGAATTTCATCAAAAATGACGATGGGAAAAGCATATTCCGGCAAAGCTTGTTTCCACCCACGCAAAAGCAGGTAATGCGCGATATAGATATCTGCCGGCGGCAATGGATAAGGTTTTAAGCCTTTGATAACATGCACCTGTATGCCATGCGGTGTGTTTTCTAAAAACCTACTAATTTCATATACCCAGTTATGCACCAAGTGCGCCGGTGGCACAATAAGGCAAGGATAATTACAAGCACGAGCCAAAAAAGCTAAAGCTTGTACGGTTTTACCAAGGCCCATTTCGTCTGCAAGTAATGCTCTATCTGTATTTTCTAAATAGGCGCAACCTTCTTCTTGAAAGTCTGTAAGTTCCCCTTGGAATGAGAAGGCACTTGGTTTTACCCTTTGAGGTAATGTGTTTCTCAGCTCCTTAGCAACATGGTATTCTTGCGCTTGTTGCAAGGCTTGCACCCATTTGGATTGATCTTTTTCACGCACTTGCAAGGGGTAGCGCAACATGAGCCAGTTGATATCTCCCACAAAACGTCTATGGTTGGTAAATCGAATTTCGCCACGTTTACCCGTATCTGCGCCGGGGAACAGACGTTTAGCAAACTCTATTACCATAGGTTCTGCCTTTACCTGCCAACACTTACTTTTTGTATTAAAAGAAAGTTCTCCATAATATTTTGAAGAACTGTTGTTTTGTAAATATAAAGGCAGATGTTGTTGCACTTTGTACTCCTTAAAGGCTAAGGCTCCAAGCTTTATAAATGGGAAGCACGTATATCGGCTTATTTGCAAGACTTTGCGGTAATTGCATTGCCGACTGTACTAACACTATTATAGCACAGATAGTGTTTTCTTCTGCATACTTTTTTAGTTGTGCCAATATTTGTGCACGGTTTGGCTTGCCTTTTTTTATTTCTATACCAATTCCATCACAATAAAAATCTATACGGGCACGGTTTGCAAAACGATACTCGTGAATATACTCTATTTGATTTTGTTCTAAACAATTAGCTACAAAGGCGTGCATTTGTTCTTCTGTAACAAAAAAAGGTGGCTTTTGACTTTGCAAAACACTTACCAACCTTTGTAGTTTTTCTGTATGTATTTGATTCATATTACATATGCACCCAGGCTGTACAAACGGCAACATAACCAAACATAATACAGCAACGCACATGTTGAAAACCAGCATTCTGCACCAAATGTAATATTTCTTTTTTAGTGTAATATTTTTTTACAGCATTACCTTGCTTATCTTTACAAAATAAGTTTAATACTTTGGCAAGCAAGTTTGGTGCATAATAACTTGTTAAAACAAGTTCCCCTTTATATAGGCCTTTTTGGGCTTGTTGTAAAATGTGTACTATATTTTCTACATTGCAAATGGGCTTGCTAAGTAAGCAAGTATTTGCATAGCTATCATTGTTTGCTTCTGCTGCACCTGCGCTCTTTACAGCATGTAAAAAAGCCATATTTGATTCTGTGGCATGTAATACAGTATTTGTAGTATTCAATTCTGCAAAATACAACACGCTTTTTTCAAACAGGTTCAGCTTTGATTTTAACATTAAAATTACAACTCCGTAAATAATATATACAGATATAATAACACAAATTATTATATTTGTAAAATATTTTTAATAAATTGTAGTTGAAATGTGCGATTAGATATAAAACAAGCACCCTATTGGAGTGCTTGTAAATATTTTATTGATTTTCTATCGGTTTCATGGTTGAGACAAATCCAGACACCATTTTAATCTCACCTTCTTTGTAAGCAGAAGGAGTTATATATTGACTTGAAATATTTTTCGCTCTCATAGAAGCCTCCTTTTTAGAAAATTTTATTATATTTCTATGATTCTTAAAATAGGGATACAGTGCTGAAAGCCCCGAATTAACAAGCTTTTTTCTCTGTATCCCTATTATATCTCAAGCCCAAGTTGCCTGCATTATATGCTGCATAAGTAACGGTAGAATCTGCAGAAAGCATGAATTCCAATCTTTCTAATTTAACATTTGCAGCATCGTAATAATTTGGGTTTTTGGTATAAACCATACTTTCATCATGTTTCCATTCGGTAAGTGTGTAAGCACCACTGGTTGGGAAGCCGGGTTCTAATGCCCAAGCACCTGGGTTTACTACTTTACCACTTGCATCTTTATAGCCTTCGGCTGCTTCTACAGCATGCTTTGGCACTGCAAAGTAAGCAGGGAAAGCGGCTAAATCTAACATATATGCGCAAGGGGAATTTAATTCTACGGTTAATGTGGTACCATCTTCAGAAGCGGTTACAGCCAAATTATCCGGGAAGCCTTTGATTACATCAAACATATAGCTATAGTCTGCTGCTGTTTCACTTGCGGCAGCACGTTTCCAAGAATATTCAAAATCTGCTGCGGTAAGAGGTGTACCATCGCTCCATTGCAAGCCTTCACGCATGGTGAATGTGTAGGTTAAACCATCTTCAGAAACGGTACTCCCTGTTGCAAAGTTTGGAACTACTGCCTGATTTTCATCATAGGTATACAAGCCCCCAAAAGAAGCAATTGCCATAATCGCACCATCTACAGATCTGTTTAAAGCCGGGTCTAATTTATCCGGTTCACTGGCAATATTTAAACTGGCAAAGTTTTTATCGCCATTGCTTGCATGTTGGAAAAATTTAAAACCATAGGCATTATAGTAATAACCGGTTAAAGAAGATTTTGCCATAAATATATCGTTATAATAATACAGAGGCATTATGGCACCTGTTTCCATAAGCATATCTTCTGCTTGGTGCATTAAAGCTTCACGTTCTACAAAGTCTGTAGTAGATTTGATTTTTGCAATCAGTTCATCAAATGCAGACCATTCCGGGGCGGCGCTACCGGCAAATGCGGCAGTGTTAGCAAGCAATAATACCAACGCTAACAAAAGTGCTGTTAATTTTTTCATTTTATTCTCCTCCTAAATTCTATATGCAACGCATAAGCGAAACATTAACGTTCAAAGCATGAAGCAAAGTGGCCCGGGCTAACTTCTTTAAGTTGCGGTACGCTTTGACTACAATGCGGTTTACATTCCCTGCACCGCGTTCTAAATGGGCAACCACTTGGAACATGAAGAGGGCTCGGCACATCCCCTTGAAGTACAATACGATTTCTTTGTTTTGCACTGTTTGGGTCTGGCAATGGAATAGCTGAAATGAGAGATTGTGTGTAAGGATGTATAGGATTATTGATAATATCCTCTGCTAAACCTACTTCTATAATTTTGCCTAAGTACATTACGGCAATGCGCTTACTCATATGTTGTACAACCAAAAGATCATGCGCAATAAATAAGTAGGCAATACCAAGCCTTGCTTGCAATTCCTCAAAGGTGTTTACAATTTGTGCTTGAATGGAAACGTCTAAGGCTGATACCGGTTCATCACACACAATAAACTTAGGGTTTACCGCAAGTGCACGAGCAATACCAATGCGTTGCCGTTGCCCGCCACTAAATTCGTGAGCGTAACGCCTTGCGTGATCGCCGTTTAAACCAACCAATTGCAAAAGCTCTACAATTTTATCCTGGCGTTCTTTTTTATTGCTGTAAAGCTTATGAATGTCTAAAGGTTCACCAACGATATCAGAAACGGTCATTCTTGGGTTTAATGAAGAGTACGGGTCTTGAAATACAATTTGCATATCCTTACGATAGCGATGAATATTTTTTTCTGTAATTTGGTGCCCATCATAATATATTTCACCGGAAGTAGGTGTGTATAAATGAAGCAAGGTTCTGCCAACGGTGGTTTTACCACAGCCGGATTCGCCTACCAAACCCAGTGTTTCGCCTTCATTGATGGTGAAGGACACATCGTCTACTGCTTTTAATTGCAATTTGTTAAGCATACCCTCTTTTACGGTAAAATATTTTTTAAGATTTTTTACCTCTACCAAGGGTCTTGGGGCAATGGTTTCCATTAAATTGTTCCCCCTTTCGCCTCTTGCGCATAGTTCATCCAGCAGGCTGCAATATGTTTTTCATTGATCCATGTTTCTTCACAAGGCTTTTGCAAGCATATTTTCATTGCATTCTTACAGCGTGCTGCAAAGGGGCAACCTTTGGGCAGGTTCAACAAGTCTATAGGTGAACCTTCAATTGGTATTAATTTTGCTTTATTGCTGTTGATTTGTGGAATGGAACGAATTAAGCCTTTGGTATACTCGTGTTTTGGGTTGTAGAAAATTTCATCTGCTGTACCGCGTTCACAAACAGTGCCAGCATACATTACAATAATTTCATCACAGATATCTGCAATTACACCAAGGTCGTGTGTGATCATAATAATGGCCATACCAAACTTTTTTTGCAAAGATTGCATGAGCTCTAAAATTTGGGCTTGAATGGTTACATCTAAGGCTGTTGTCGGTTCGTCCGCAATTAAAATATCCGGTTCACAAGCCAATGCCATAGCAATCATTACACGTTGACGCATACCACCTGACAGTTCGTGTGGATATTGTTTTAAACGTTTTTCCGGTTCGTTTACACCTACAAGCTCAAGCATTTCTTTCGCTCTATCATAGGCTTCTTTTTTTGTTCTATCGGTATGTAAGAGTACCGCTTCCATCAACTGATTACCAATGGTATACACCGGGTTTAAACTTGTCATCGGATCTTGAAAAATGATAGAACACTTGTTACCACGAAACTTAGCCATTTCTTTGTTGCTAAACTTTGTTAAGTCCTGCCCTTTATATAAAATTTCGCCGGATTTAATTTTTGCAGAATCTGCTAAAATTTGTAAAATGCTATAGGCTGTAACAGATTTACCGCTGCCGCTTTCCCCTACCACACCAAGCACTTTGCCTTTTTCTAAATTAAAGCTAAGGTTGTTAATGGCTTGTACTTCCCCATCGTTGGTAAAAAAGGAAGTATATAAATTTTTGACGTCTAATAATAGTTCGCTCATATTTACCTCCTTAATTTTGGATCAAATGCATCACGCAAGCCATCACCCAAAAGGTTTAAGCTTAGAACAATAATACAAATGGTGAGAGATGGGAAAATAAGTTTATAAGGATAGCTTTGCATACCTTGTCTTGCCGCATTGGCTAAGGAACCAAGGCTTGGCATAGGCAACTGCACACCCAAACCGATAAAGCTTAAAAAACTTTCTGTGAATATTGCAGATGGTATTTGCAATGCTGTAGAAATAATAATAACACTCATACAGTTTGGCAAAATATGTTTGCGAATAATTCTTGCTTTGCTTGCACCCATGGCACGCGCTGCAAGCACAAATTCATTGCTTTTTACTTGTAATACTTGCCCACGTACAAGCCTTGCCATGCCTACCCAATAAAGCAAACCAAATACGATAAACAAACTAAGCATATTTGTGCCGATGGCTTGTAAAGGTGTATTAGCAATTTTTTCTTTAAGCACTTGGTCTAACACTACAGAAAGCAGAATAACCATTAAAATATCCGGCAAAGAGTAGATAATATCTACAATACGCATCATAATAAGGTCAGTTTTACCGCCTATATAGCCAGATATTGAGCCATAGAGCAAGCCGATGATTAATACAATAATACTGGCAAATAAACCAATCAGCAGGGACACTCTTGCCCCATATACTACACGAATAAAGTAATCTCTTGACATTTCGTCTGTGCCAAAGATGTGTGGAAAAATCTTTTGCCCTTCTGCAATGGCTTCTTGTTCCATCTTAGAATAAGTAAAAGGTGCCAAGTTTTTGGCTGTTTTATCACGCTTACCATTTACACGAATAATTTCGGAATAGCTGTAAGGAACAATTACAGGTGCAATGATAATAACACTTAAAATAACAACGAGTACAATAACACTTAATACAGCCAATGGATTTTTGAAGAGTTTTTTAATACCATCTTTAAAAAATGTAGTAGACTCACGCATTACATCTTGCTGCTTTTTTTCTTCATCACCGGCTTTTTCAAACAAAGATGGATCTAATTGTAGGCTGGCAAAACGTTTTTTTGGCGTTGCATCTACAGAATAATTATCAAACATTGAAAAACTCCTTACTTAAAGCTAATTTTGGGATCTACCACTTTATAAACCAGGTCACTGATAAGTGTCATCACAACCATTAAAACAGATAAGAAAATAGTGCAGCCCATAATTAAGGTATAATCACGATTTACAATGCCCTGCACAAACTTTGTACCGAGACCACCAATGGTAAATACCGTTTCTACAACCATGGAACCGGTAAGTATATAGGCTGTTAATGGACCAAGATAGGTAATAACGGGTATTAACGCATTGCGCAAAGCATGTTTTGCAATAATTTTGGCATTGGCTACACCTTTTGCCTTTGCTGTACGAATATAGTCTTGCCCCAACACTTCCAACATGCTACCCTTGGTTAACCTTGTAATGTAACTCATGGGATATAATGCCAATGAAATAATTGGGAGAATTAAATTAGGATTATCGGAACTGAATACCGGAATCAGCTTTAATTGTAACGAGAATACCAACATCAATATGGTTGCCAATATAAAGCTTGGTACAGCTACAAATAATGTAGTTAAGAAAATGATAATTCTATCCGGTGCTTTGCTACGGTTCAGTGCAGCAATAGAACCCAATATTAAGCCAAAGAACAATGCTACAAGCACTGCCCAACCACCAATGGCAGCAGATACGGAAAAGGAACTGAAAATGGTTTCTGAAATATCTCTACTATTTTTTAATGAAATGCCCATATCCCCATTCAAAAGGTTGTTCATATACATAAAAAACTGCTGGATAAGTGGTTTATCTAAGCCAAAACGTTTTTCTAACACCGCTTTTACAGCCGGATCCAGAGCTTTTTCACTATCAAAAGGGCCACCAGGTATAGCGTTCATTACAAAGAATGTAATGGCAGATATTATAAATATTGTTAATAAGGCAAGTAAAATTCGTTTCGCCACATAGGTGGAAGTATCACCTTTGGAAAGATACATTGTTACAAACATACAGGCAACCAAACCGATAATAATTATACCACTCTGTTTTATAAAACCGTATGCAAGCGCCGTAACTAAAGCTATACCAAAATTAATTTTTATAACAGGTGTAATCTGCATTCTTTTTATTAAATCAGCCATTTTTAGTACTCCTACGCTATACATATTGATGATTCTTGTATAAAATTTGTATTTATACAAGTTATGTTGAATATTATACCATTTAAAAAATAAAAATCCACCCCTGAAATTGTTTTTAAAATGTTTTTTTATGCATTATAAATTGTATATTGTGCATAATTGTGATAAATAGTACAGAAAATTCCTTTTAATGCAAAATAAAGCGAATAATCATAATCATTTTTTTAGAAAATATACTATATTTAGTATGGTTATAAAAGTATAAAGTATTAAAAGCACAAGATTTGTATATTTTTATTATGCCCAAATTTATACGAGAACCATTTTGCGCTAATTAAAAAAGCAGAAATAATCCCCCGACTCAGTGCATACAAAACCGTTTAATTTATATTCTCTTAGTTACACCATTGTTTTACAGTACCCATTATAGAAGCACTTTCACGGATAGTATTAACGATAATTTTCAGAATGTTGCACATAGCAGCTGAAAACGATGGCACAAAATAAGAATACTTCAATGATATTGGCAGTATTCTTAAATTGTATATGTAATTGTAATATGCGGTGCATTTTAGGCACTGTTCAAAATGCAGAATTCGTATTATATAGTATGCAATGTTCATTTTCGTTTATTCCCAATGGTTCTTTTCGAAAATTTATGACAGCAGGCAAATCCACCTGATAATAATGGATTTTTGGCTTTTGAATGCGATGTGAGGCAATTTCTAAACCAGAGCCAAGAAAACAACATTACAATCATTATTCATATTGATAAAAGAAATAATTTGTTGATCTATTGTATATTGCCTACAAACACTTGCCATATCAAAATATTCTGAAGTATGCTTTTCTATTTTGTTTTCAGGAAGGTATTGTTTTAATTCCAACGCTTTTTGATCATAAAAAAGTTTGGGAATTTTTTGGAAACATGTATTCTTGCCAACAAAGGAATATACAAAGTATCCTCTGCACCATTCAATAAAATATCTTTTTTGATAAACGTGCCCACTTTCATGAGTTAAATTTACTAACCAATATAATTTTATACTATTTTTGAACTACACTTACAACCAAATTTCAAGTATTGTTAGTATAGTAAAACAAATTATATTATTAAAATAATTTATGATATAATTCATACTGTCAGTTCAATTTTAACAATGCATCTCCCCCTGAGATAGCTATTCAATAAAAAGCAAAGCGCTTAACAAACAAATAGTTTAAAATGTGCTGCGCTAAAGATTAGCAATCTACATCCCAAACAAACGAGGCAATACTATGAACGATGAATGCTGTATTTGTGGTGCCAAGCTGCAATATCAAATAGAAGAGAGCGTAATGCGTTGTGCAGTATGCAATAAAAAAGAACCCAGCAATGCTTGTTGCGAAAACGGGCACTATGTTTGTAACGAATGCCACACCAGTGGCATGGATGCAATTGTTGGCCTATGCTTAGAAGAAAAATCAAAAAATCCTATAAGAATACTTGAAAAAATGATGCGTATGCCATTTTGCCATATGCATGGCCCAGAACATCACACCTTGGTTGGCGTTGCACTTTTGACTGCCTACAAAAACGCCGGAGGCAATATACAATTAGAATATGCCCTACCCCAAATGCTGAATCGCGGCAAAAATGTACCCGGTGGCGTTTGTGGCTTTTGGGGCGCCTGCGGTGCAGGAATCAGCAGTGGTATATTTATTTCCATCATTACGCAAGCAAGCCCCCTTTCGGCAAATCCATTGGGTTTATCTAACCTCATGACTTCCAAAAGCTTATTTGCCATTGGCAATGTAGGTGGGCCAAGATGCTGCAAACGCGATTCTTACCTTTCAACGCTTTCTGCAATTGCATTTGTAAAAGAGCACTTTAACATTGAAATGGAAAAATCTAAAATAAAATGCACCTATAGCGAGCAGAACAACCAATGCATTCAAAAACGTTGCCCATTTTATAATAAAGAAAACACAAAATAAAAAAGGCTTCTTAAATTGAGAAGCCTTTTTGTTATTAAATTATTCTTTTTCTATGAGTGCCGGTTCACATTTGCCCATTACACTGTCTTTGCTTACAATGCATTTTTGAACATTTTCTTTATCCGGTAATTCAAACATGGTATTTAGCAAAATGTTTTCCATAATAGAGCGTAAGCCCCTGGCACCACTTTGTTTTTTTACAGCCAACTTTGCAATTTCTGCAAGTGCGTCCTGCGTAAACTCTAAAGCTACGTTTTCTAAATCAAACAAATGTGCATATTGTTTTACAAGTGCATTTTTGGGTTCTGTTAGAATTTTTACCAAAGCTTCTTCATCCAATTCTTCTAATGTTACAACAATGGGAAGCCTGCCGATAAATTCAGGAATTAAGCCATAACGAATAAGGTCTTCACTTTTCAGTTCTTTTAAAATATCATTATATTTCTTCTGATCTTTGTTGGCAATTTCTGCACCAAAGCCTAATGTTTTTTTGCCTACACGGGCTTCAATTACAGGTTGAATGCCATCAAAGGCACCACCACAAATAAATAGAATATTGCTGGTATCTATTTGCAAGAACTCTTGATGTGGATGTTTTCTACCACCTTGTGGAGGAACATTGGCAACCGTACCTTCAATAATTTTAAGTAAAGTTTGTTGCACACCTTCGCCACTCACATCACGGGTAATGGATGTGCTTTCGCTTTTTCTGGAAATTTTGTCTATTTCGTCGATATAAATAATACCGCGCTCTGCTTTTTCAATATCATAATCGCAATTTTGAAGCAAACGCACAAGGATATTCTCTACATCTTCACCTACATAGCCGGCTTCGGTTAGGTTAGTAGCGTCTGCAATGGCAAAGGGCACATCTAAAAAGCCTGCCAAGCGTTGTGCGATATAAGTTTTACCACTACCGGTTGGACCGATTAAAAGCACATTGCTTTTTTGCAATTCTACCCCTTTATCATTAGAAGGGGATAAAATTCGTTTATAATGGTTATACACTGCCACAGAGATGGTTTTTTTAGCTGCCTCCTGGCCGATTACATAGTCATCCAAATAGGCTTTGATTTGCTTTGGCGTTGGTAATTTTGTTTCTTCTGCAAGTTCCTGTTCTTGCACAGCATCTTTGGTTGGCAACGCTTCTTGCATGCCCATAAAGTCGCCATGTTCACGCATTAGCATTTCTATGGTTTCATGGTATTGCTCTGCCAAGTCGTTGGCGTTTTCTAAACACTCATTACAGATAGCGCCTTTGCCCAAGGGAATCATATACAAGGATTCTACTAAGGTTTTTCCACAAATACTGCAAACATGCGTTGGTTTATCCAATGGTTTCACTTCCTTTTATAAAAAGCCGTATCCAAAGATACGGCTGAAAATTTAACGCTTTTCAAAAATATTGTCTATAATACCATATTCCAAAGCTTCTTGAGCGGTAAGATAGTGATCTCTATCTATATCCTGCATAATTTTGTCTATGTTTTGGCCAGTCATATCACACATGAGATTTGCCATTTTTTCTTTGGTTTTTAACAAATGTTGTGCATGAATCATAACATCAGTCGCTTGGCCTTCTGCGCCGCCCAAAGGTTGATGGATTAAGATTTCGCTGTTAGGTAAAGCGGTTCGCTTGCCTTTGGTACCGGCCATGAGCAAGAATGAGCCCATAGATGCTGCCAAACCAACGCAAACGGTATGCACATCCGGCTTAATGTAACGCATGGTATCAAAAATAGCTAAGCCAGCAGTTACACTACCACCGGGGCTGTTGATATACATAAAGATATCAGCCTCTGCATTATCTGCTTCTAAAAATAATAATTGTGCAATGATGGAGTTTGCCATGTCATCATTTACTACACCGCTTAGGAAGATAATTCTATCTTTTAAAAGCCTGGAGTAAATATCATAGCTGCGCTCACCACGACTGGTTTGTTCTATAACATAAGGTACGAGGTTCATAGGAGCCTCCTTTTTTCTGATTATTCTTGGGTTTCTTCTTTTTCTTCTGCTACAGGGGCATCGCCTTGTACAACAGTTACTTTGGCTGCTTCCCAAACGGCGTCAATTGCTTTTACATGCTTTACTTGGTAACGAATGTTTTCTTTTTGTGCTTCGGTAAGCATAGCTTTGAACTTTTCTGCCTCTTCTTTTTCTTCTGCAAAAGCTTTATCTACAAATGCGTTGATTTCTTCATCTGTAATTTCTTGATTCAATTCTTTTACAAGAGCTTCGAGTACCAATTCAGAAGAAACTTCTTGTTTTGCTTGTTCACGATATTGTTCTCTGAATTCATTTTTATCGTTGCCAACCATTTTCAAGAATTGTTCCAAACTGAAGCCTTGGCGTTTCATATTATTATCCATACCTTCAAGCATTCTGTCCATTTGGGTTTCAACCATTGGAGCAGGAAGATCAAAGACAGCATTTTTTACAACGGCATCAAAAGCTTCTTGCTTTGCTTTTGCTTCTGCATCTTTTTCTGCTTGGGCTTGCATTTGCTTCTTAAGGTCTGCTTTATATGCATCTAAAGTATCAAAATCACTTACATCTTGAGCAAAATCATCGTCAAGTTTTGGCAATTCTTCACGTTCTGCACTGATTAAATTTACATGAAAAACAGCAGCTTTGCCAGCCAATTCTTTAGCGTGGTATTCTTCCGGAAAGGTAACGTTTACATCGTTTTCTGTGCCCAATTCCATACCGATCAATTGATCTTCAAAACCCGGAATAAAGTGGCCCGAACCGATTTTTAATACAGCACCTTTATCTTCGCCACCTTCAAAAGCAACGCCGTCTACATAACCTTTATAGTCAAAAGTAAGGTTATCGTTCGGTTCAATTAAACCCTCGGTAACGCTTAAAGAACGAGCTTGTTTCTTTTGCTCGCTTTGTAAACGCGCTTCTAAATCTTCTTCACTTACTTGGTGTACATATTGGGTAACTTCTACGCCTTTGTATTCGCCAAGTTTTACTTCTGGATATTCATAAGTTTCTACAGTAAATTCTAAATCTTCGCCAGCACCGATTTTTTCAATAGAAATTTCCGGGCGACTTACCGGTTCAATACCGCTTTCTTTTAAAGCTTCATCATAAACAGTTGGGAAGATAATATCAAAAGCATCTTCAAAGAAAATGGATTTGCCATACATTGCTTCGATACGAGAAAGAGGTGCTTTACCTTTTCTGAAACCTGGGATTGCTATTTTAGAACGATTTTGTACATATGCCTTTTGATAGGCTGCATCAAAATCTGTTGCTGCTACTTTGAAAGAAAATTTAACTTTACTTTGGGCTAATTTTTCTGTTTTAAATTCCATTATGTTTCCTCCTAAAAAGCATACATTGCTTTTACAAATTAATTAAGACATCAAAAATTATTTTATCATACATACAGCCATAAATGCAAGTTTTTTCTATATTTTACAAGCAAAAATCGGTTTTTTACAAACACTTTATAGATTGAACAAAAATATAAAATACGATATAGTATAATATATCAATTTTAAAGGAGAAAAGCATGGCGAAATTTCTAAAAAGCCAGTATTGTATAGCCTTCCTTGCCTTAGCAAGTACCTTTCTCAACGCCATGGGTGAACTTTGGCAATTCAGTGCCTCTCGCTTTATACAAAGTGAAAAATCCTTATTGCTTAGCATAGCATTTATAGGATTATTTGTATTATACAAAAAATACTGGGCAAAAAAAGCAAGCGTATTTATATGGATTCTTGCAATGTTTGTCTCTATCGGTAGTGTACTATATCACCTACATATAAATGATGTTAACCATATTTTTCAAAAGCTAACCGTTATGCGCGGTATAATATTACTACTATTGTTAATAAGTAATGTTACATTGTTTAAATGTTGCTTTAGTATGCTGGCTGCATTATTAATACCAAGAGAAAAACAGCATTTAAAATTAAATGAAGTTTGGAAACTATATATATTTTTAGCCTTCCTTAGTTTACCTGCCTATATTGCTCTCTACCCCGGTTCTATACAATGGGATAATGGAACCATGTTGCAAATGGCCTATGGCCTAAAGCCCCTGACTGCAGATAACCCTGTTTTTCACACCGGGCTAATGTATTTGGTAAAACAAGTTGCAAGCCTTACCAGCGCAACTTTTGCAGTGGCATTATATACCTTTATACAATTACAACTGCAAAACCTGCTATTTGCCCATCTGCTTTGGCGCATACAAAAACACAATGTAGTTTTACGCAATACTTTACTTGTTTTCTATTTTGCGTTACCAGTGTTTAGCAATTATGCAAGCTCCTTAGGGAAAGATCTTCCTTTTGCACTTGCTATTGCGAGTTTTTCCATGGTGCTATTAGATATGATAGACACGGAGAATATCCAGCCTACGCAAAAAAATCATGTAGGTTTAGCTCTTTACAGCGTGTTGCTTATCGTTTTACGCAATATCGGTATCTATCTATGGTTGGCAAGCATCGTTCCTCTGCTTATATATTTATTTGTTCAACATAAACCGTATGCTTTACGAACTTTAGTGATTGCTATTGTTTGCCTTTCACTTACTTTTGGTTTGCAAACGATAGCCATGCAAGCACTGCATATTACAAAAGAAAAAAGTGCAGCCAACAAAAGTATACAGTTGCAACAAATTGCCAGAATCTTAAAAGTATACGGCAAGGAAGCTTTATCCCCCGAGGAACAATATGCAATCAATACAGTATTCCCTATACAAAAAGCAATAGAAAAGTATCACTCCGGGTATGCAGATTATACCAAAGATTTGTTTGATGAAAATGCCAGTAAAGAAAATATTACAGCTTTTCAAAAGGCGTATAAAAATATTGGTATGCGTTACCCTTTAGAATATATCAAAGCAACATATCTTAATTCGTATGCATATTATATCCCTGGCATACACAGCAATTTAAAGCCGGAATATTTTTATGGTAACAATTATATTGAAAATATTTCTGTATTTACCCCAAAGGAACAAGGCAATTTTAGCTCTATTTATAAAATGGTCTATGGTTTACTGCGCCGCCTGCCATTATTAAATATTATAAACAGCAGCGGGTTTTCTCAATGTTTGCATTTTGCAATACTTTTGTTCTTATTATTTAAACGAAAATATAAGTATATATTGGTAATGTTACCAATATTACTGTATGGTATTGGGCTTATAGCCTCCCCGATAAACGGATATTATAGATATTGCCTGCCGAGCATTTACAGTATGGGAATTGGCCTTGCTATTTTAGGAAAAATTATAAAAAACAGCCAAAAATCTATATAAAATACTTGACAAGATAGCTTGTGTTTAGTAAAATAACTGTTAGCGCAATGGTTCTGTTAGCCCCGGAAACTATTGAGAGCTAAGAAAGAAAGTACGACCATTATTTTCTGAAAAAATTGTATTTAATTATTTAGGAGGAAACGCTCTTGAAAACATACATGGCAAACTCAAGCACGGTAGAACGTAAATGGTACGTTATAGATGCAGAGAATGTAGTTCTTGGCCGTTTGGCATCACAAGTTGCTACAGTTTTACGTGGCAAAAACAAACCAATTTATACCCCACACGTAGATTGTGGTGATAACGTAATTATCGTTAATGCTAGCAAAGCTATCTTAACAGGTAAAAAATTAGATCAAAAAGTTTACTACAGACATTCTGGCTACATTGGTGGTTTAAAAGAAACCATCTATCGTAGATTAATGCAAACCAAGCCAGAATTTGCTGTTAGAAAAGCAATTATTGGTATGCTTCCAAAAGGTCCTTTGGGCAGACAAATGGCTAAAAAACTTTATGTATATGCTGGTCCTGACCATGCACATGAAGCACAAAAGCCAGAAGCATTCAAATTAGTATAAGCGAAAGGGGAAAATAAAAATGGCTAATGTATTCTATAGTGCAGTAGGTCGCCGTAAAAAGGCAGTAGCTCGTGTTCGCTTAGTACCAGGCGAAGGCAAAATTGTAATTAACAACCGTGATATTGACAATTATTTCGGTTTAGAAACTTTAAAAATGACAGTTCGTCAACCTATTGAATTGGTTAAATTAAGCACACCAATGGACATTTTGGTAAATGTTAACGGTGGCGGTTTAACCGGCCAAGCTGGTGCAATTCGTCATGGTGTAAGCCGTGCATTGTGCAAAGCAGACCCAGAATTAAGAGCAGAACTCAAAAAAGCCGGCTTCTTAACACGTGACCCACGTATGAAGGAACGTAAGAAATACGGCCTCAAAGCGGCTCGTCGCGCTCCGCAGTTCAGCAAGCGATAATCGACTGCTCAGACTATATCAAAATGGTTCAAAAAGCCCGGAAAATCAAGGTTTTCCGGGCTTTTGCTATATCTAAACGGGCTGATATGGTTTGACCAAATTTGGCAAAACGAGAGCCGTTTTCACCCAATTTTTAGTGGTTAAATATAGGACAACCGGCAAAAATGGGGTCAAAAAACGGCCTTAGTGGTTAAAAAATAGGACAACCAGAGAGCAATTTCGGGGGTATTTTTGAGGGTGATTTTGGCACTCTCAGACACCGGATTTTTCTCTGGAGGGTTTGGCATAATCTGACCAAATCTGAACAATTAAATACGATTCTAATGCAGGCATTCAGTAACAAATAACTGGGTGCTTTTTTGTTTCAGAGATTCCGGCATTAGAAAGGGCCGTCACTTTATGATTTTGAAGTGGCGGCTTTTTCTATTTCCAGAAGCAACAGCGATAATTAGAAATGAGGTGAAGTCAATGAACACGCAAATCATCGCCATCGCCAACCAGAAAGGCGGCGTTGGCAAAACAACAACCTGTGCGAACTTGGGAATAGGTCTGGCAC
>JAEWXD010000051.1 GCA_023396045.1 Bacillota bacterium
GTCGTTATAGTCGGTTCTTGAACTAATACGGCAAGGAATAATTCTGAACGCATCACTTTTTACTTCGCCCTCTTTTACACGAAAACGCAATTGAAATATAAAGGTGCTCATATCCTTTGGCTTACTATGGCCTGCAAAAGAACCGTTGCCTAAGCTATATACAATATATTTCCCTTTATATTCTTCAATAGGGTTAATTCTATGGCTATGGTGGCCAAGTACTAAGTCTGCGCCGGCATCAATCGTGGCTTTACCTAATTCTTGTTGCCTGTCATTTGGCCAATAATCAAGCTCTTCGCCCCAATGGTAGCTTACAATCACAATGTCATATTTTTCTTTAGCTGCGGCTATATCTCTTGGTACTTGCTCGTGCAATTTTGGGTAAAGGCCGTTAAAGGTTTGGTAGGAAAGCATAGCAATATCTACCCCCTTTACAGAAAATAGCCCCAATTTCTTAGCGTTGGAATACACAATACCCGCTTGCTCTAAGGTTCTTGCAGTTTCATCATAACCATCTTGACCATGATCCATTACATGGTTATTTTCTAAGGCTACGGCTTCAATAGAATTTGCAGGGAGCATTTCAACATATGCCGGTGGTGCAGAAAAAAGAAATCTATGGTCACTCAAAGCTTTGTTATAAGGAGCAGTGGTAAGTGTACCTTCAAAGTTTACAAGGGTCATATCGTCTGCTTCAAAGATACTTTTTACATTACGAAAGGGGAAGGTAATATCGCCCCCTTGTTTTTTGAGTTCCTTATCAAAAATAGACATCTTACGATGGCGCACATCGCCACCGATGGTAACATCCCCAACGGCAGTAATGGTAATAACAGTAGAACCATCTGCTTCGGTAACTACTGCAGGTGCAGCTTCTGCATTCTTTTCTGTATTTTCTTGTGATTGATTCACACCATCATCTAAAAATGTAACCGCTTCTGCTGGTGGTAACTCTTGGGCTTCGTTTTCCATAAAATCTTTCATAGAAAAATCTTCCTCAGCAAAAGCAATACTAAAGAACAGAAGCAATATAATAATTAGACTTAATTTTTTCACTATAATTTCCTTTCTAAAGCACTTACAAATTCAGCCATACGCGCGAGTGCCTTATTAAGTTGTTCTAAGCCGGTTGCATAACTGCAACGAATAAAACCTTCCCCACTTTCGCCAAAGGCAGTGCCGGGTACACAAGCCACTTTATGTTTTTGCAAAAGCTCCGTGCAGAATGTAAAACTATCCACACCCAAATGTGCAATGCTTGGAAAAATATAAAATGCACCCAAGGGTTCTATACAAGGCAATCCCATTTTTTGAAAACCCTGTACCATAATGCGTCTACGATGGTTATAGCTTTCACGCATGGAGAGCACATCTGCATAATTTGTTTTTCTACCGATTTGCAAAGCGCTTTCTGCTGCAAATTGAGAAGGGGTGGGGGCGCACATGATAACATACTGATGAATTTTAAGCATGTTGCGTACCAATGCTTCAGGTGCACAAAGGTAACCTATGCGCCAACCTGTCATTGCAAAGGCCTTAGAAAAGCCATTGATGGTAATGGTACGCTCGTACAAATCTTTATGTGCAGCACAAGCCACATGGGGTTTACCACTATAGTTCAGCTCTGCATAAATTTCATCGCTGATAATTAAAAAATCATGTGCAATGGCAAGTTGTGCAATTTTATCTAAGGTTTCTTGGCTAAGCACTGCGCCTGTGGGATTATTAGGGTAAGGTAAAATCAATGCTTTGGTGCGATTGGTAATTGCCTTTGCCAAATCCTCTGCTTGCAATAAAAAGCCGTTTTGCGCATGGGTTGGCACAGCCACAGCTTTGCCACCTACAATGGCTACATTGGGGCTATAGCTTACATAGCTGGGCTCGGGAATTAACACTTCATCCCCATAATTAATAATAGCACGAAGTGCAAGGTCTATGGCTTCACTTGCGCCAATTGTTACAATGATTTCGCTTTCCGGTTTATATTGCAAAGCAAAACGTTCTTTTAAATAGTAGGCTATTTCTTTGCGTAAGCTAAATAAGCCTGCGTTGGAACTATATTGGGTTTTGCCTTGTACAAGGCTTGCAATGGCTTCTTCTCGCACTTCATACTGCGTTTTAAAATCTGGCTCACCAACACCCAAAGAAATCACGTCGGGTATGGTATTGGCAACATCAAAAAAACGGCGAATACCCGAAGGCGGAATAGCGTCTACAATGGGGTTTAGGTATTTTTGATAATCCATTAAGGGCTAACCACCAATCTATCGTCTTCTTTATTGGGGTCCTCAAAAATAACACCCTCAGACTTATAGCGTTTTAACACAAAGCTTGTGGCTGTACTAATCACAGATTCAAAGGTGCTTAATTTTTCACTTACAAACAGCGCTAAGCTCTTTAAGTCGCCGGCTTCTACCAAGAGCAGCAAATCATATTGGCCACTCATAAGGTAAAGACTTTTTACTTCTTCATACTGGCAAATGCGGGCTGCCATAGCATCAAAACCTTTTTCTTTGGTAGGGGTTACTTTTACCTCTATCATAGCTTCTACAAAGGATTTATCCGTTTTATCCCAATTGATAACAGGCATATAGCGTAACAAAATGTTGGATTTTTCCAAATCGTCTATGGCTTGTGCAACTTGTTCTAAGCTTACACCGCACATAACGGCAAGTTGTTCTAAGGGTATTCTGCAATCTTTGCGCAAAATGGTAAGCAATTCTAATTGTAATGGGGTCATAAATCTCCTAAAATAATCCGTCTATATTTCCACTTTCGTTGATATCAATGGCATTGGCGGCAGGCACTTTGGGTAAACCGGGCATGGCAATAATATCGCCACAACTCAATATAACAAAGCCTGCACCACTATTAAGCTCCGCGTTTTCTACATGAATTTGAAAGCCTACTGGTACATTGCCCAAGCTTTTATCATCACTAAAGGAATATTGGGTTTTGGCAACACAAATCGGTAAATTGCCATAACCTTCTTTTTCTAAATTGGCGATAATTCTTTTTGCTTTTGGAGAAAAGACAACGCCATCTGCCCCATAGATTTTATGGGCTAATTTTTCTACTTTTTCTGCTATGCTATTCTGCAAATCATAGGCATAACAAGCTTGCGTATTATTATTTTCTATGCTATGCAAAACGGTTTCTGCCAATTCTTTTGCGCCGTCCCCGCCATGTGCATAGGCAGTACTGAGCGCCACAGGAATTTGTGCAGCCTCTAAAGTATTTCTAAGCAAGGCAATTTCGGCAGGGGTGTCGCTCTCAAACTGATTGATGGCTACCACCATCGGAATTTGGTAAGTAGTGCGTAAACGTGTGGCATGAGCCAGCAGATTTTGCATACCTTCTTGTAGTGCAGGCAAATTTTCCACTTGTAATTCTTTTGCTTTGCCTTGGTATTTTAGAGCGCGAATGGTGGCTACCAGCACTACGGTATCTGGCCAAATATTTGCTTTACGGCATTTAATATCCAAAAACTTTTCTGCACCTAAGTCTGCTGCAAAGCCGGCTTCGGTTACAACATAGTCTGACAGCTGCATGGCTGTTTTGGTTGCCACAATACTATTGCAGCCATGGGCAATATTGGCAAACGGACCACCGTGCATAAAGCAAGGGGTACCTTCTATGGTTTGTACTAAATTGGGGTGAAAAGCATCTTTTAACAAAACGGTCAAAGCACCTTCTGCGTGTAGCATTTTAGCTGTTACTGCTTTGCCATCGTATGTTTTGGCCACTTGTAAATTGCCTAAATTTTGTTTTAATTCTGCAAGAGTGTTGGAAAGGCAAAAGGTAGCCATAATTTGACTGGCTGCGGTAATGACAAAGCTATCTTCCCTCGGCACACCGTTGGCAGTACCACCAAGGCCGGAAACAATGTTTCTAAGTTGCCTATCGTTACAATCCATACATCTATGCCATGTGATACGACGCGGATCAATTTGTAATACATTGCCCTGCTGTATATGATTATCTATCATGGCGGCAAGCAAGTTGTTGGCAGAGGTGATGGCATGTAAATCCCCTGTAAAATGAAGATTTATATTTTCCATTGGCAACACCTGGCTCATACCGCCACCGGTTGCACCGCCTTTAATGCCAAATACAGGGCCTTGTGAAGGTTCACGTAGGGCTAAACAAGCATTTTTGCCTATTTTGCGCATAGCATCGGCAAGGCCTACACTTACTGTGGTTTTACCTTCCCCAGCGGGAGTGGGGTGTACAGCAGTTACCAATATCAATTTGGCTTTTGGGGGTAAGTTTTTAAGGGCATTAACATCTACTTTGGCAATGTATTTACCGTAATGATTTAATGCATCGTCTGGAATATGTAATTGTTTTGCAATTTGGCCTATGGGTTGTAGTTTTGCTTTTTGTGCAATTTGTAAATCGTAAGACATAGAAACACCTCCCCAGTATTTTTTTATTATACCCCAGAAATTGCTTCAAATGCAAGTTGCCAAATCTTGACACCTTGCACAATTCATTTTATAATGGTTTTGTAATGAAAAGGATAGTAGCAATACACTTTGTGCAAAGAGAGCCCTTGGTTGCTGTAAAAGGGAGGCAAAATATTGTGAATACACCTTGGAGCACCAAACTGAAATCATAGTAGGGGCGGTCGGTGCGCCGATTATAGCGTGTAAAAGATTTGTAATTGTGTTGCAAATAAACGGAAGTGGTACCGTGGCAGTTGTCGCCTTCCTCCTTTGGGAGTGGGTGCTTTTTTTATTTTAGAAAGGAATGAATGAAATGCACGTATTAGATGTATTAAAAGAACGTGGCTATATAGCCCAAACCGTATATGAGGAAGACTTATATAAGCTACTGGAAAACGAAAAAGTTACCTTTTACCTTGGTATAGACCCCACTGCAGACTCTATGCACATTGGGCACTTTTTACCTGTAATGATGATGGCCCACTTACAAAGAGCCGGCCACAGACCAATTGCCCTTTGTGGTGGCGGTACAGCCATGATTGGCGACCCCAGTGGTAAAACCGATATGCGCCAAATGTTAAGCAAAGAAACCATTGCCCACAATGTAGCCTGCATTAAAAAACAATTGGAACGCTTTATTGACTTCAGCGATGGCAAAGCCATTATAGAAAACAATGCCAACTGGTTGTTAGATTTAAACTACATTGATTTGTTGCGTGATGTAGGTGCCAGTTTTTCTGTAAACCGTATGCTTACTGCAGAATGCTATAAGCGCAGAATGGAAAAGGGGCTTACCTTCCTTGAATTCAACTATATGATTATGCAAAGCTATGACTTTTTGCATTTGTTTAAAACCTATGATTGCAAATTGCAAATTGGCGGCGATGACCAATGGAGCAATATGCTTGCAGGCGCAGATTTGATTCGTCGTAAAGAGCAAAAGGATGCTTTTGCCATTACCAACAAACTGGTAATGACCCATGACGGCCAAAAAATGGGCAAAACGGTTTCTGGTGCACTATGGTTGGATGCAGAAAAAACCAGCCCATATGAATTCTACCAATACTGGCGCAATGTAGCTGATGCCGATGTAGAACGTTTCCTTGCCCTACTTACCTTTTTACCTATGGAAGAAGTGCGTAGGCTCGGTGCATTAAAAGATGCTGAAATTAACCAAGCAAAGAAAGTATTGGCCTTTGAAATTACCAAAATTATTCACGGCGAAGAAGAAGCCAAAAAAGCTGCCGATGCAAGCGAAGCTTTGTTTGCAGGTGGTGCCAATAGTGCCAACATACCTGCCTGTGAAATTACAGCCGCAGAATTTGAAGAAGACAACCGTGTAGTAAACCTATTGGTAATTTCTAAACTTTGCAAGAGCAAAGGCGAAGCAAGAAAGTTAATTGAAAGTGGCGCTGTGTCTATCAATGATGAAAAAGTAACACAGAGCGATGCACGCATAGAAAAAGATGCCCTACAAGGCGAAGGTATTTTGCTGAAAAAAGGCAAAAAGAACTTTGTAAAAGTTAGCTTACAATGAAAAGCAAATACTTTACATTAAAAGAATCTGTCAATGATGAATTTATTGTGCAGAAAAGTAGATTTATAGGCTATGCTTCCCCTTGCCAAAACGAGGAGGAGGCAAAAGCCTTTATTGCTCAAATAAAGAGCAAACATAAAGACGCCACCCATAACTGCTCTGCCTATATTATAGGCGAAAATGCTGAAATTATGCGTTATAGTGATGATGGAGAACCCAGTGGCACAGCGGGTATACCCATGCTTGAAATGCTAAAACAAATGCAGTTGGTAAACTGTGTTGTAGTGGTTACGCGCTATTTTGGCGGCATATTGCTTGGTGCAGGCGGCTTAATTCGCGCCTACCGCAAGGGAGCCAACATTGCGGTAAAAGCCAGCCAAGTAGTGTGTATGGAATCTACTTTTACTTGTATTGTAAAAATAGACTATGCACTTTGGGCAAGGTTGGAAAAAAAGCTGGAGATCCTGCCTCTACTTTTAAGCCATATAGAATATAGCGATTGTGTGCGTTTGGAGTTGCATATAAAGCAAGAGGATTTAGAAGCAACCAAACAAAGTATATTGGATTTTTCGGAAGGCAAGGCAGATATAAGCCATGGCCCTGCCTTTTATTACCCATGGCCCAGTGAAAGCGAGTTTAATGATGAAGAACTGTAAACCTTTGGCAAAGGTGCTGAGCATACAAGATCTATGCTGCTTTGGCAAATGTTCACTCACTTTGGCTTTGCCCATTATAAGTGCCTGTGGTGTGCAATGTTGCCCGCTACCTACTGCCCTGCTTTCTACCCACACGGGTGGTTTAGGGCAAGTGGTAAAGCTGAACAACAGCGAGCTTCTATTACCTATAGCCAAGCATTTACAGCAGGTTGCCCCTCGCTTTGATGCGATTTATACAGGCTATATGGCAAACCCTGCACAAGCATTGCAATGTGCAAATATAATAGACCTGCTACAAGCAAAACAAGTGCTGGTAGACCCTGCCTTTGCAGATAACGGTAAACTGTATTCCGGCTTTGATGAAACCATGGTAGCAGCCTTTATAGGCTTATTAAAAAAGGCAGATATTATTTGCCCAAATATTACCGAAGCTTTATTTTTATTAGGCAAAGATCCCACACAAACCCCCGCTACTTTGCAGGCATTGCAAAACATTGCCCAAAGCCTTGGTAGTTTAGGGCCAAGCACCATTATACTCACCGGCTGCTTATGTGAACTGGGATCTTGTGTGGTATTGTACCAAAAATCAAACGCACAATTTGAAATACTCCCCTATAAACCCATTGCGGGCAAATTTCATGGTACAGGCGATGGTTTTGCAGCCTGCCTTGTGGCATGTTTGTGTCGCGAAATTTCTTTACAAAAATCTGTACAAATGGCGATGGATTTTGTAACTCAAAGCATTGAGCGCAGTGTAGCTTTAGCCGAAGATACTCGATTTGGACTTGCAATAGAATATACATTACCATTGCTTATGCAAGCTGTGGAGGATGCATTATGCCAAAAATAAGTATTATTCTACCAGTATACAACGGTGCAAAATATTTAGAAAATGCCTTGCATTCTTTACGCATGCAAAGCTTTACTGACTTTGTTTGCTATATTATAAACGCAAATTCTAATGATGCAACAAGCCAAATTATAAAAAGTTATAGCGCCTTAGATACCAGATTTATAAGCCTTAGCACTAAATATGCCGGCAAAGGAAGTGCCTATAACCTTGGCTTAAACCAAAGACTTGGCGATTACACATTGTTTATGGAATACTATCATGTGTTAGAAAGCGATGCCCTTGCTACTCTGTTAAAATATGCCCCAGACAACGATGTGGTATTGGCACAATGCAGAGCCTTGTCCCAAAAAGAAGATGCCCAACAAAGACGCATACAAGCCAACAGCCTAAACCAAGATGAATTTCTACAAACCATTTTATTAGGAAATTTACAAGATAGTACCAGTGCCAAACTTTTTAGAACGGAAGCGTTTAAATCCTTGCGTTTTAAAAATACCACCCAACTATTTTGCAACACACTTTTTGTAATGCAGACTATGAAGCATTTACAAAACATCGTGCAAATAGACAAAGTTATACAGTACACCCAAGAGATTACCATACAAACGTTTGCCTATGGTAAAAGCACAGCGTTTATAAACGAAATAGACTGTTTAGAAGACCTGATGGAATATGCCATACAAACTCTGCCTTCGCAAGCCATATATGCACTGTACTATACAGTAGAAGCCTGCTTGTATTTAGCAGAACAATTGCAGTATGAAAAAAACGCTGTAGCAACGCTTGCCAAAAAGCGTATAAAGAATATATGTAAAAAATACAGAGCTTGGTATTGCAAAGCCAAGCATATCCGTTTTTCTAAAAAGTTATTGGTATATTGCCTCAGTATTTCTTACCGGCTATATTGTTCTATATACCATGTAATGCGAAAAAACAAGCAATATTGGCAAAACACAGGGCAATATATACTAAGCAAAGAAAAGCGATTAGACCGAGCAGAGCGCAAAGAAATAACACGTAAAATGCAAAACAAGGAACTTTCACTTTGGGCACAAGGGAAAGAATTACTCTATACTGAAATGCAAAAGCCTGACAAACAAAAATATATAGAGCCATTACAAAAAATCATTGCTCCTATCAGCAAACCCATCAGGGCAATCAAAAGACAATATAAAGATACTAAGCAAAAAATATTAGAAACTATTTTTTCAAAAAAATAAGAACCTGCAAAATGCAGGTTCTCTTTTTTTGAATGGAGTTCTATTTATTTTTCTTTTTTTAATAGTTCAATGGTTTTATTGCTATCACAACCGCCTTTGGAAGAACAAGATGGGCAGGATGAGCAAGAACAACATCCCCCATTTTTTCTTGTTTTATACAAGCGGAAGCAAATGGCTGCAATAATAAGAACTAAAACGCCAAGCAATACTAATGTTTGTAAATTCATTTATTTCACCTGTAAAGAAGGATCTTTTCTGAATAAAAGATAAAGAATATATGCTACACAAGCAATGGCCACCACTGTAAATACATTAAATGCAACCAAGCCCATAGCCAAGCCTATCAATTGGTAAATAATGAGTGATACCACCCAAGCCACAATGGTTTGGTAAATAATTGCAAAGCTTGTCCAAGAGAAGCTATTCATTTCTCTTTTAATTGCACCGATGGCTGCAAAGCAAGGGGCGCAGAGCAAGTTGAAAGTTAAGAATGCAAGTGCGGCAACACTGCTAAAGTCTTGTGCCATTAAGGACCAGAATTCATAACCTTTTTCACTTACTTCACCAAAGCCATATAAAATACCAAAGGTAGAAACAACGTTTTCTTTCGCTACAAGGCCCATCACAGTGGCAATACCAGCCTTCCAATGACCAAAGCCAAGTGGTGCAAAGATATAGCCAAAGCCTTGACCCAAACGGTGTGCAAAGGAACCAACGAGGTCTTCGCCAACTTCCACAAACTTACCATCTACAATACCATATTTGGAAATAAACCAAATTAAAATAGCGCAAAGCAAGATAATGGTACCGGCTTTTTTGATAAAGGACCAGCCACGTTCCCATGTGCTACGCAATACGTTGCGCCACAATGGCATACGGTAAGCAGGTAATTCCAACACAAATGGAGTTAAGTCGCCTTGGAAGCGTTTTGTTTTCTTAAGAATTAAACCACTCAAAATAATGGCTGCAATACCCAAGAAATATGCATAGCTGGCAATCCAAGCAGAGTTTTGGAAAATAGCACCGGCAATCATAGCAACTACAGGTAATTTAGCGCCACAAACCATAAAAGAGGTTGTGGTAATCGTCATTCTGCGATCCCTTTCATTTTCTATGGTTCTGCATGCCATAATACCGGGCACAGAGCAACCAGTACCAATCATAACCGGTATGAAAGACTTACCAGACAAGCCAAATTTACGGAAAATTCTATCCATCATAAAAGCAATTCTGGCCATATAACCACAAGCTTCCAAAATAGAAAGCATGAAGAACAATACGAACATTTGTGGCACAAAGCCAAGTACAGCACCCACACCACCTATAATGCCTTCAATAATAAGACTATGTAACCACGGTGCAATTTCTGCCTTTTCTAACCAGCCTCCTACTGCTACCGGAATACCTTTTACAAATGTACCAAAATCTTCTTGAGAAGGTTCTTCTACGGCTGCAGCTTCTTGATAAGCAGCAAAGTTTACATCTTCACGGCTTTCTTCCTTGCCTTCATCGTCTAAGAAAACAGCGGTGCCAACCACGTCTTTTGCAGCGGTTGCAAACGCTTCTTCTTGACCTTCTTCAAGTTCAATGCCTTGTTCTTTGGCTGCCTCTATAAAAGCTTCCACTTTCTTTTGCGCTGTTTCATATTCGCCGGTAGCGTCTTCAAAAGCAGCTTTGCCCGGCCCTAAGAAGAAGCCATCACCAAAGAGTTCTTCGTTTACAAAGTCGGTAGCATAAGAACCTACGGTTTTTACAGCAACAAAATATACAAGGAACATAACCAACGCAAAGATAGGCAATGCTAAGAAACGGTTGGTAATTATTTTGTCAATTTTATCGGAACGGGTTTGGTCTTTTACGTTTTTCTTTACAGAAAGTTTGAGTATGCTTTCTATTTCATCATAACGGGCAGAGGTAAGAATACCTACGCTGTCATCCCCAAGTTCCTTTTCCAAGTTTGCAATTTCTTTTTCTACATTTTGCAATGCATCGCTTTTTAGCGCTAATTTTTGGGTAATGACTGCATCACGTTCCAACAGTTTACCGGCTTCCCAAGTAGAGCAATTGGCAGTGCTTTGAATGTTTTGCAATGCGCTTTGTAAAGCACCTTTGAATTCAAAATGTTTTGGTGCAGCAATGGCTGGGCCATCTATAGCTTTAACCAAATCCTTTATGCCTTGATTTTTAAGCGCAGAAATTTTAAACACACGCGTGCCCAAAGCTTTTTCCAACTCTGCAACATTGATATCATAACCTGCTTTTTTAAGCTCGTCTGCCATGTTAATAGCAACATAAACAGGTATGCCAAGTTC
>JAEWXD010000016.1 GCA_023396045.1 Bacillota bacterium
CAAGAACCGACTATAACGACTTTGCGCTTACCCCTTACGATAACCCTTTCCATATAGAAAGCCTTATAAAAACATTAACTAAAAATGGCAGCCATTTAGAAAATCCCGTACAACGTTATCCATTGGAGTTTTAATTATGAAAGACGCAGTAATTTTAGACGAAAAATCCATATTGCGTGCTTTGGCACGTATTGCCCATGAAATTGTAGAACGCAATCATGGTGTGGAGGACGTTTGTTTGGTAGGGGTAAAGCGCAGAGGCATACCCCTTGCGCAACATTTGGCAAAACTCATATACGATTTTGAAGGTGTAGAAGTACCCGTGGGGGAATTGGATATTACTTGGTATAGAGATGACCTCTCTCACGAAGACAAAGACCCAACTTTAAATGCCTACAATATTCCATTTTCTATACAAGATAAAGTAGTGGTTATTGTAGACGATGTTATTTACACCGGCAGAACTGCCCGGGCAGCTTTAGACCAACTCATAGATATTGCGCGACCCAAACGTGTACAGTTGGCTGTATTAGTAGACCGCGGTCATAGGGAATTGCCTTTGCGTCCCGACTATGTGGGCAAAAATTTACCTACCAGCCATAAAGAGGTGGTAAAGGTAATGTTGCCCCCTTATGAAGAAGAATATAAAGTAATGTTATTTAGTGAGTAAATATGCAAGCACAACCCAGTAGATTTATTTTTGGAAGCATACCTTGGTATAGCGTTTTGATTGTTTTGGGCATTGTGCTTGCTCTTTTGCTTGCACAAAAAGAAGCAAACA
Source organism: Bacillota bacterium (assembly GCA_023396045.1). Classification (GTDB taxonomy): domain Bacteria; phylum Bacillota; class Clostridia; order Christensenellales; family Aristaeellaceae; genus JAAZPT01. The sequence continues at coordinate 782 of JAEWXD010000016.1, forward strand.
GAAAACATATGCCTAAGGATTGTATGTTAGACATTGCACTTCTTATTGTGCCGGCAGGCATAGTGGGTGCAAGGCTTTACTATGTATTGTTTCAGTTGCCGTATTATTTGGTAAATCCTTTGCAAATTTTTGCAGTGTGGAACGGTGGTTTAGCAATTTATGGCGCAGTGATTGCCGGTGCTTTGGCTGTTGTACTTTGGTGCAAATACAAACGCATATCCGTTTTGCAAAGTGTAGATTGTATAGCCCCCGGCCTCGTGCTTGCCCAAGCCATAGGCAGATGGGGTAACTTCTTTAACCAAGAAGCCTTCGGTAGAGCAGTTACCAACCATAGCCTACAATTTTTTCCCTATGCAGTATATATTGCACCGCAAGGCTATTTTATGGCAACCTTTTTTTATGAATCCTTGTGGAATGTGCTTGTATTCATTTGTTTGTGGCATTTCCGCAAATCACAAAAAAGGGATGGTAGTATATTTTTACTCTATATTGGTCTTTACAGTGCGGGCAGAGCTTTTATAGAAGGTTTGCGTAGCGATAGCTTGTATTTTATAGGCTTGCGTGTTAGCCAAATACTCAGTGTATTGTTTATTGTGTGTGTATTGCTTGTGTTTGCTTACCAAAGCAAGAACAAAAAAGCGTATTTTGTTGTGGCCTTGTTCTTATTGGGCATACTGTCTGTATTCTGGAACCTTATTTATTTGGCTGTACCTGCCATGGCATTATTTGCAAATCTTTTATTTCGTTTATATAAAAAAGGCAGCAATATAGCTTTCGTGTGTATTGTAGCAAGTATTCTATGTTTGCTTTTACAATATACGGAACTTGCCTTACTATTATTTTTACTATGTAGTGCTTGGAGCATTATTCTCATGTATAAAGGAGTACAAACATGCGAAATTTAACAATGATGACTGACCTCTACCAATTAACCATGATGTATGGCTATTATAAACACGGTATGCATAAAAACTACGCAGCCTTTGACTTGTTTTATAGAAAACGTGGTGAGCTTAGCAGCCTTTCTATTGCAGCTGGCCTTGAACAAGCTATTGAGTATGTAAAAAGCTTGCATTTTGAAGAAGACGATATTGCCTACTTGCGTAGCTTGCAACTGTTTGATGAAGCGTTTTTAAATGTGCTTGCCAATATGCGTTTTACGGGCGATATCTATGCCGTTCCGGAAGGCACCATTGTGTTCCCTATGGAGCCCATTGTGCGTGTATATGCACCCATTATGGAGGCACAGCTTTTAGAAACTACCTTGCTTAATATTATTAACCACCAAACTCTTATTGCCACCAAGGCACATAAAGTAGTAACCGCTGCCGCCGGCGATTCCGTTATGGAATTTGGCTTGCGTAGAGCGCAAGGCCCGGATGCAGGTATCTACGGTGCTCGTGCTGCCATTATTGCCGGTTGTAGCTCTACCAGTAATGTGCTTACAAGTAAACTCTATGGTATACCTTGTGCCGGTACCCATGCGCATAGTTGGGTAATGAGCTTTGAAACAGAAATAGAAGCTTTCCGTGCATATGCAAGAACATTTCCGGATGCTTGCCTATTGCTTGTAGATACCTATAACACTTTAAAAAGCGGTGTGCCCAATGCCATTCGTGTGTTTGATGAATTGCGTGCCCAAGGTCATGAACCACTCGGTATTCGTTTAGACAGTGGCGATATTGCCTATTTAAGTATACAAGCTAGAAAAATGTTAGATGCAGCAGGCTATCCCAATGCCAAAATCGTAGCATCCAGCGATTTAGATGAAGAAACCATTTGGGACCTTAAAGCCCAAGGCGCAAAAATAGATTCTTGGGGTGTGGGTACAAAAATGATCACCAGCCATGACAATCCGGCATTGGGTGGTGTGTATAAAATGTCTATGGAAGAAGTAGACGGTGTGCAACATCCACGTATGAAATTGAGCGAAAACCCGGAAAAAGTAACCAACCCCGGCTATAAAAAATTGTATCGCATCTATGGTACAGACGGTAAAGCCATTGCCGATCTTCTTGCCTTAGAGCATGAACAATATGATATTACCGAACCTCTCACCATATTTGACCCTGTAGACACATGGAAACAAATGACGCTTGAAAACTATACCATGCGTGAGCTTTTGGTACCTGTTTTTGTAAAAGGCGAATTGGTATATCAAAGCCCTGCATTAAAGGAAATTGCCGAATATGCAGCAACGGAAAGAGAGAGCTTTTACAGTGAATACAAGCGTTTGCACAAACCGCAACGCTATAAAGTAGACCTTAGCCAAGAACTTTACGATATGAAACATAAGCTTTTGCACGATATTAGCAAAAGCATGAAAAAACATGAAAATTAAACTAAAAAAACTGGTGTATACCGCAGGTGCAAGCGTGGTGGGTAAAAAAAGCCCCCTTGCTACACAAAGGTCTGCAGGCGAGCACCAAGGTCTTATGCGCCTTTTGCAAAAAGAAAATACACAGGATTTTTGTATTGCAACCTTTGATAAACAGGCGCAGTATATCCATAGTCAAGCCGTAAACGAGCATACATTGTTTCGCTTGGCATCTATTACCAAGTGGGTGGTGGGCATACTTGTTATGCGTTTGCAAGAGGCAGGCGTGTTGCGTGTGGAAGAAGACATTAGTATCTACTTGGGCTCTATACGTAACCCGCAGTTTCCCAATACACCCATTCAAATCGCTCACTTATTAAGCCACAGTTCCGGAATCATAGATAGCCCGGCTTATTTTCAAAATTTGCAAAATCCCCTACCTTATCAAGAGGTGCTTGCTTTTGCAGAGTTTGAAGCTGGCACAAAATTTTTGTATAGCAATTTTGCCGCAGGCTTGCTGGAAATCATTGTAGAAAAAGCCACAGGTAAAAGCTTGGAAACACTTTTGCAAGAATATATTTTTGCACCATTACAAATACAGGGTACATTGTTTCCCACAATAGCAAACGCTGTGCCCAATGTATATAGGGTATTCCCTAAACAAAGCCAAGCTAATTTTAGTGTAGACGCAAGTAGCGCGCAAAAGCACAGTGCTTATCGTGCACTTGCTTTAGAGCAATGCTATCTTAAAGCTTCCGGTGCTTTGTGCATGAGCGCATACGGTTTACTTAAGCTTTTGCAAACCGTTGTGGAGGATGCAAACGAAGGCAAATCCATTTTGCTTAGTCAAACAAGCATAGCGCAAATGCAGAGTGCAAGGGTAGTGTACCCTAAAAAAGAACGCCATTTAGAGCATGGCCTTGCAACGTTAATTGTAAAAGACAGCCGTATTTATAAAGGTACACTTTATGGCCATCAAGGCTTTGCTTATGGGGCAGTAAATGCCGCTTTTTATGATGTACAGGCACAAAAAGCTTTTGTGTTCTTAAATGCAGGCACAAGGGAATATAGAAATGGGCATTTTTCTCATGTAACAGAAAAAGTACTAAGGTATTTTTATGGATATTGTTAGTAAAATTACATTTACCCAAAAACAAGTAGAAATTATTTTTAATCAAAGTAAGAAATTGATCGTTTCCAAACGCATTTTTCGCGCGTTTTCTTTGCAAGAGGGTCAAAGTGTAGATTTGCGTGCTTATTTGCCACAAATTGCCCAAGCCCAACAAAAAGAGGCCTTACATTCTGCCTTTGGTTACCTTACCATACGCGATAGAAGTACAACAGAAATCCAAGAAGCATTGCGCAAAAAAGGCTATGCCAATTCTGTGGCGCAAGCCGTATTGCAAGAGCTCATGGCCAAAGGCTTTGTAAACGATGAGCGGTTTGCCAATCATTTTGCCCAAGTACGCTTACAACAAGGCTATGGCAAACAACGTATTTTGCAGGAGCTTCGCCAAAAAGGTATAGAGAGCAGTATTGCTACACAAGCATTAGAAAATATAGATTACAAAGAAATTGCCTTCCTCAATGCGTGTACCATTGCTCAAAAATATGCTAAACGGTATGAGGATTTAAGCTACACCAATAAACAGAAAATAATACAAGCTTTGGTAAGAAAAGGTTATAGTATCAGCATGGCAATCAAAGCTGTACAAAGCTTGCAAGAAGACTAAAATAAGCCCTTACATTTTGTAGGGGCTTTGTTTCATATATGTCTGTTTTGTGGTATAATATAAAAGATATAAATGGGAAAGGGTGATATTGATAAAATCAGCAGCCATCGTATCTTTGGGTTGCCCAAAGAACACTGTAGACTCCGAAATCATGTTGCATCAACTATCAAAGCAATATGAAATTACCAATGATTTTCACGAGGCAGAAATCCTTGTTGTAAATACTTGTGGATTTATTAAAGACGCAAAAGAAGAAAGTATAAATACAATTTTAGACCTTGCCAGCATTAAAAAACAAGGCGAACAAATTCTAATTGTAACCGGTTGTCTTTCACAGCGTTATAGTGAAGAACTGTTGCAAGAAATTCCGGAAATAGATATTTGTATGGGCGTAGAGCAATATCTCAATGTATTGCCAGCCATAGAGCGTGCAAAAAAAGGGGAACGCTTCACCATGTGTGATAGAATTAAAGTTGCTCTGCACGGCAAACGCAAACTAATTACACCTAAGCATACAGTATATGTAAAAATATCCGAAGGTTGCAATAACAGCTGTAGTTTCTGTATTATACCCAGCATTCGTGGTAGATACCGTAGTGTAGCAATGGAGGATATACTTGCAGAAACCCAAAGCTTGGTAGAGCAAGGTGCAAAGGAAATTATTTTTGTTGCAGAGGATACTACCCGTTACGGCGAAGATCTATATGGTAAACCAAGATTGGCAGAGCTTTTAGATAAAGCAGCACAAATACCCAATTTAAAAATGTTGCGTGTGCTCTATTGCTACCCGGATACCTTAACCAAAGAACTGATAGACATTATGGCAAGCCATAGTAATATTTGTAAATATTTGGATATTCCTTTGCAGCATGCAGATCAGGACTTACTTAAGTCTATGAATCGCAAAGGTACTCCGGAAGAATTTACAGATACTATACTTTATGCAAAGAGCAAAGGCTTCATTATTCGCACCACCTTTATTGTTGGCTTTCCGGGAGAAACAGAAGCGCATTTTGAAAATCTTGTAAAATTTGTGCAAAAAATGCAGTTTGATCGCCTCGGTGTATTTACGTATTCACCGGAAGAAGGTACAAGAGCAGCCAAAATGCAAAATCAAATTCAAGAAGAACTAAAAGATCAACGCAAGGATATCATTATGCGTCTGCAAGCTGATATTTCTTTTGCTAATAACCAAAAACGTGTGGGCGAACATTGCACCGTTTTGGTGGAAGGCTTTGAAAATGGCCTAACCATTGCCAGAAGTTACGCAGAAGCACCGGATGTAGATGGTACTATTTTGCTACCGATGGCAGAAAATATTAAAATAGGGGGATTGTATCCGGCAGAAATTATGTCTGCAGATACCTATGATCTCTACGCAGAATGGAGATAGTATGAATTTACCAAATAAACTATCCCTTGCACGCATTGCCATTGTGCCGGTACTTGTATTCTTGCTTTATTTAGAGAGTGATTTTGCAAGGGCCATGGCTTTGGTATTGTTTGTGCTTGCTGCCATTACCGATTTGGTGGATGGCTATCTTGCCCGTAAAAATGAAGAAGTTACAGACTTTGGCAAGTTTATAGACCCACTGGCAGATAAAGTGTTGGTACTATCAACGCTCATTATGCTGGTGCATTTGCGTGAACTTTCCGGTTTTGTGCCGGTGATTATTCTTTTTCGTGAACTGGCTGTAGATGGCTTACGCTTAATTGCAGCTACCAGTAAAAAACGCAAAGTGATTCCTGCCGGAATGCTTGGCAAAATTAAAACCAATTTGCAAATATTTGCCATACTATTTTACTTGGCACGCCCCATGGGGGTGGGCATGGCAAAGGAAATTTTAATGGCTTTGGCTGTCATTATGACCATTGCATCTGGAATAGAATATTTTATAAAAAACAAAAGTGTATTACAACTTAGGAGGAAATAATGGCTAAGAAAAAAGCGGCCGCTACTACCGAGATAGTAAAAGTAAATGATATTCAGGCAAAAAAAGATGCCATGTTAAGGGCAGTTACCCAAGTACATAAAGAATTTGGAGAAGAAGCATTATTGCTCCCCGGCGAAAATGCCATGAAAAAAGTAAATGTATTACCAACTGGTAACTTAGCCTTGGATATTGCCATTGGTGTAGGTGGCGTTCCACGTGGTAGAATTATTGAAATCTATGGCCCGGAAAGCTCCGGTAAAACCACCGTTGCTTTGCACGTGGTTGCAGAAGCACAAAAAAACGATGGTATTTGTGCCTTCATTGATGCAGAACACGCCTTGGACCCTGTATATGCCAGAAAAATTGGCGTAAAAATGGAAGAACTCTATATTTCCCAACCGGACAATGGTGAACAAGCCCTTGAAATTGCAGAAACCTTAATTCGCAGTGGCGCTGTAGATGTTTTGGTTATCGACTCCGTAGCTGCCCTTGTACCAAAGGCAGAAATTGAAGGCGATATGGGCGCCAGCATCATGGGCGTACAAGCAAGGCTCATGAGCCAAGCCATGCGTAAACTCAGCGGTATTGTAAACAAAACCGACACCGTGGTTATTTTTATTAACCAATTGCGCGAAAAAATGGGCGGCTATGGCCCTGTGGAAACCACACCGGGTGGTAGAGCCTTGAAGTTCTTTGCCTCTGTGCGTTTGGATGTACGCAAAGGCGAAGCCTTAAAGCAAGGCAATGATATTATCGGTAACCGTACCAAAATTAAGGTTGCCAAAAACAAAGTGGCTGCTCCTTTCCGTAGCTGTGAATTTGATATTCTCTATGGCGAAGGCGTAAGCAATGAAGGCATTATTTTAGACTATGCCGTAGAAAAAGACATCATTAAAAAGAGTGGTTCTTGGTTTAGCTATGACGATCAAAAAATTGGCCAAGGCAGAGAAAACGCTCGTCTATTCTTAAAAGAAAATCCGGATATTGCAGACAAAATCGAAGCCCTCATTCGTGCTGAAATGGAAGATGGCAGCATTGCCAGTATCAACGCAAACAGCGAAGAGGAAGATATAGAACAAAACATCGACCCGGATTACGATTTACTCAACGATATTGACTAAAAAAAGCCTGCAAAGGCTTTTTTTAATGCAAAAAACGCACTCCTAAAAGTGCGTTTATAAAACATATAATTTTAATCTTCCATATAAAAAGCGTTGCCACCAATAAATTCACGCAAAATGCTCAGCGGTGGGATTTCTTTTAGTACTTCTTCGCCAATGGGCAATAGGTAGTTTAAAGACTTTACTATTCTGCGTGCAGAAAGGTAGTTTTTATCATCTACACCTATTTTGTCCAGCTGGGAATAAATAAAATTATGCAATAGTGGCAGTTCATAGTGCAGGGTAGTGTTAAACATAATATCTGCTTTTTCTTGGTTGGGGTAAATCCATTTTACCTCGCCTTCACGCACACTTTTCCACATGTTGATGGTATCTTCCGGTGGGGTACCTCTAAACTGCATATCACGAACCATACGGCGCAATAACCTTGCATCAGATGTATGTACACGGTTATGGTCGTCAAGCTTTAAGCAGGTAATGGCGCTAACATATACACCATAGGTAAGATGTTCCGGCAGTTTGCTTGTAATTTTATCGTTCATAGCGTGTATACCTTCTACCAAAATGGGTTGGTTTTCGGTAATTTTCAGCTTATGCCCTTCCTTCATACGGCTGGAAGTTTTAAAATCAAAACGTGGTATAGTTACTTCTTCACCGGCAAGCAGGCCGTCAAAGCAGGTAATCAATGTATCTAAATCCAGCGCATCTACGGTTTCTAAATCCACTTCGCCATTTTCAAGCACGGGCAAGGTATTTCTGTTTTTGTAGAAATCATCTAAGGAGATAATGACAGGCTCTAACCCATGCACTCTTAAATGCACGTTTAAACGATTGGTAAACGTGGTCTTTCCACTGCAAGATGGCCCGAATATAAGTACAATGCGTGCTTTGGATTGCACCACTTCGTTGGCAATGTGAGCAATGCTTTTGTCGTGCAATGCCTCGTTAATACGAATAAATTCGCGAATCTTACCACTTTCTATCATAGCATTGAGCTCTGCTACGGTGGATACTTTTAAAATATCACACCATTCTTGGCTTTCTGCAAATACACGGTATTGTTTTTTGTGGTTTTGTATATCCTCTGTAATTTGCATGTTCGCATCATTGGGATATTGTACCAACATACCGGGGTAACGGCTTTTTAATGCAAAGCTTTTTAAATAGCTTGTGTTGGGTAACATAGCACCGTAAAAATAATCATAGGTGCCATTTAATTCGTACATGGTAATGGTAGGTGTTCTGCGGTAGTTGAGCAATTTTACCTTATCCATCTGGTCTTGCTGTGCAAAAAAGCGTATGGCTTCTTCTACACTCCATTTGTATTTTTTTATGGGCAAAGATAAAGCCACTAAACGCTGCATTTCTTTAGAAATAGCGGCTACATCTGCATGGCTTAGGGTTTTATCAGTTAAATGCAGTAGCAAAGATTTACCAACGGCATCATCTATTTCCACATGCTTGGTAGGGAAAAGATTTTTCACAGCAGTAATAATCAGCAAGCTTAAAGAACGCTCATAAATACGTTTGCCTTCTTCACTATCGTAGTCTACAGGGCTAAGTGTGCAGTCTGCACGCAATTCTTCTTGTAATTCTAATACGCCACCGTTGCAAAATGCACCAAATATAGTGCGTGGATATTTGGGAAGTGCGAGCGCAAAAGCGGCTTGTACTGTAGTACCATAGGGTAGACGATAACTGGTTTGGTCTATATTAACTTGAATTTCTTGCATGTTATTCATCCTCAAACGGAAAGCTTCCGTATCCATTAAAATCGGGTAAGTCAATTACGGGGCGGTTAAGTTCTGTATCTATATTATTTTGATAACGTTTTGCTTTGATATATTGTTTGTGCTCCGGCCCGGCAGGTATGAGCGAAAGCGCCAAGCCTATGTTGCGGTTGCGCAATTTTCCAAAACGTGCTTGTAAAAATAAATAGCCATGAGTGGGGCATTTGCATAAGGCAATGTAGCTTACAGGGGATTGGGATATAAGTTCGCTTTCTAAGCTGCAAGCTTGTTTGCAGGCAGGGCAGGTCGCCTGCTGTATCAAATGGCCGTTCAGTGCATGCTTTACAGATAGCACTTGATGGTTTACATGTATACTGTGCAACTTGCTTTGGTGCACCAGCTTTTTAGCATTCTGTGGGTAATCTGTTATCTTTGCCTTATTTTCCATATGTTGTAAAACGATGGCTGTGTAGTAGGCGTCATTTAATGCATTGTGAAAAGGGTGAGATTCGTCTTCTTCAATTTGAAACAAATCCATACCGTTTTTTAAGCCGGGCTGTTTGTTGGTGGTTTTGTATTCCTGCGCAAACATGCGCTGTAAGTTATAGAAGTTGAGTGGCTCATATTGTAGCTCAAAACAATCTAAGTTTTGTTTATATACGCTTACATCTTCGCTTCCCCAAGTAATAAAGTGAGGGTCATCTCCGCAAAATTCTTTAAATTGCTCGTATGCAGACGGAAACTTAGGAGAACTTTTTAATTCTTCTGCACCTAAGTTGGTAATTCTGCGTATGCGTGGGTGGATTTTTGTAAAGTAAGTAGGCTGAATGGTTTGCTCAAAAGTGGCCAAAATATGAAAGTTCTGGTCTAATTTTACAGCGCCTATTTCAATAATTTCAAACAGCAATTTATCCTCTACTTGTTTAAAAGATTTACTGTTAAAACTGATGGGTTGGTTCCATTCAAAATCAACTACTATATAGTGCATTTAGTTCTCCGTTTCTAAACTGGCTGCACGACCGGCGGTTCTGCCACTTGCAAAAGCAACAAATAAGTTATAACCACCTGTGAGGGCATCTATATCTAATACTTCGCCCGCTGCATATAAACCATGCACGAGCTTGCTTTCCATTGTTTTGGGTATAAATTGCTTACAATCTGCACCGCCACGTGTAATTACAGCCTCATTGAAAGACCTGAAATCACTAATGGGTAGCGGTAAGGCAAGCGTATTTTCGATCAATTTTCGTCTTAGTTCTTTGCTAAGTTTATTGGCTTGTTGCGCAGCATCTATTCCACAAAGATCGGCTATGGTGTGTGCCAAACGTTGTGGGAACAAGCCATACAATATATGTATAATTTGCTTATTGGGTGCTTGCTCTATTTCCCTTAAAATGCGGCTTTCCAGCATTTCAAAGTTAAGTGCTGGCTTTAAATTCAATGTAATTTTCGCTTCCTTTATGTTGTTAATGAAACTGGAAGCAGAAAGCACCAGTGGGCCACTAATGCCAAAATGGGTAAACAGCATTTCTCCAAGTTCTTGGTACAATACTTTTTTACCTTCCTTTAAGGTTAGTGTAACATTTTTTAAGCTAAGGCCGGTAAGCGCTTTAACCCAATCGGCACTGCTGTTTAGCGGTACCAAGGCTTGCTGTGTGGGCATAATATGGTGGCCGTGTTCTGCAAGCAGTTTATAGCCATCTCCGGTAGAACCGGTACTGGTGTAACTTAAGCCTCCGGTGGCTACAATCACTCTATCGCACGCAATAAACTCTTCGTTTTGCAAACGCACGCCTACAACTTTAGTATCTTTTACTACAATTTGTTTTACATCACAGTTATAGCGAATTTTGCCTCCTTGGGCAAGATAAGCGTTTTGCAAAGCGAATGTAATATCACTTGCTTTTTCACTTACAGGGTAAGCGCGTCTGCCGCGTTCCACTTTAATAGGGCAACCCCATTGCTCAAATAGGGCAATCAAATCAAAGGGGTTAAAGTCCGTTAAGCTGGGGTATAAAAAGCGAGGGTTGCGTAATACATTTTTTAAAAATTCATCATTGCTACATGCGTTGCATACATTGCAACGCCCCTTGCCTGTAATATAAATTTTTTTACCACATTTTTGGTTTTTTTCCAGTAGCAAAACATCGGCATTTTGTGCTGCATAGTAGCCAGCCATAAGGCCTGCTGCGCCGGCACCGATAATAATTATTTTCATTAGCTTAAAAAATCTGCCTCGTGTACGGTTTTGTCTTCTGCAATGCTTATAAATGAAAGGGTAATATGGCCTTGGTTTAATAACCCAACATCACTGCCGGGATTTCCGCTTTGCCATTCACTTGTATTGTTTAAGAAGTAGTATTTTTGGTGGCGAGGGCTTTCGTAGGCTATATAATTGTCATTTGGAACAGCTTCACTCACATAGGCCATTTTGGCTTCTTTGATTTCTGAAACAGGCAGTGCCGGCACATTGATGTTTAAAAATGCATCTTTGATACTTACTTTTTGTATGTGCAATTTTTCAGCCATATCTATGGTGAATTTTGCAGCAAAATCTATCATTTCTTTGCTTGCATTATCATCTATGGAACTTGCAATGGCTTTTTTTCCTAATATAACGGCTTCTCGTGCTGCGGCACAGGTACCGCTGTAAATAACAGCGCGACCGGCATTATAGCCATTATTAATACCACTAATTACCATGTCTATTTCGTCTTCTAACATGGCAAGCAGTGCAATGCGTGTGCAGTCGGCAGGGCTGCCGTCTACAGCGTAGCAATAGTAGCCTCTATCTTTTAACTCATACACTTCAATGGGGTTGTGTATAGTGATAAAATGGCTATTTGCACTCCGTTGTTCCTTAGGTGCAACCATATATACTGTATGCCCGCGTCTAACAGCTTCGTTTGCCAAAGCAAGTATGCCATATTTGGTAACACCGTCATCATTTGTAAAAAGTAATTTCATTTTTTCTCCTAATTTCCAAATATTCCTGCAGCTGCTTCGCGTGCTACAGAAAGTATAGCTGCACAAGCAAGTGCCCAAAGTATACTGCTAATTTCTATACCATGGGGGAATACTTGCATAGCAATATAGAGCAAAATACAGTCTAAGGCCATAGCCATGAAAAACAAAGCAACAGCGTGGAAGGCCTGCAATAAAAAGCGGATAAATAAACGCAAAAATGCGTGTATACAGCCCATACATAAACCAACAAGTGCTGCGTTCAGTATGTTCAAAAGCTTCATGCCGGGTAAAAAATACGCACAGGCAGGTACAAGTAACATATATATAGCAATGCGTAATAAAAACATTATTTTAGCTCACTTATGGTTTGGGCAACACTTAAGCCGGTAGCACTGGCTTGCATTAAACCACGTGTAACACCGGCACCATCGCCTATACAATACAGGCCATCAATATCGGTTTTAAATTGTTTGTCTACTAATACTTTACTGGAATAGAATTTTACTTCTACACCGTAGAGCAATGTGTTTTTGCTATATAGACCGGGGGCAATTTTATCAAAGGCTTTGAGCGCTTCCACAATACTTGTTAAATGCCTTGGAGGTAAAACAAAGCTTAAGTCGCCAGGTACGGCAGTGCTTAAAGTTGGCACTGTGGTACTACGTTCCAAACGTTTTGGGGTGGTACGCCTACCTTTAAGCAAGTCCCCCAACCGTTGCACCATAATAGGGCCGCCGGTAAGCATGTTGCCAAGTTTTGCAATATAACGGCCATATTCAATGGGTTGGTTAAAGGGTTCAGTAAATGTGGTAGAAACCAGCATTGCAAAGTTGGTGTTTTGTGTACGCATGCTAAGGTCGTCATAGCTATGACCATTAACAACCGCAATGCCGCCTTCATAGTATTCCTGGCTTACTTCACCGCCGGGGTTCATGCAGAAGGTGCGCACTTTGTTTTCGTAAGTATCAGCATAGTACACCAATTTTGCTTCATATAGGTGCTTTGTAAGGTGATCCATTACAGAGTTAGGCACTTCTACACGCACACCAATGTCCACTTCATTGTTGTTGGTGGCAAGGCCCAAGCGTTGAACCTCTTTGGTAAGCCAATCCGCACCGCCACGTCCGGGGGCAGCTACAATATATTTTGCGCCAACATTATATTCTTCGCCTTTGCGTGTTTGCAGTTGTAAGCCAATTACCTTATTGTTTTCTACAATAATATTGTTGGCACTGGTTAATTCTGCAAAACGGATATTGCTTTGGTGTTGAATAAAGTCTTCCATGCCACCCAACACTTTGGCGGAGTTTTCTGTGCCCAAATGGCGCACAGGACAGGGCACAAGTTTAATGTTGTGCTTGCTTGCTTCATATTGAATTTCATCTACAAACTTATCGTTTTGGCCATGCACTTCTTCGCCGGCACCGAATTTTAAGTAGAGTTCGTCTGCTTCATGTATCAGTTCTACAGCTCTTTTTTCACCAAGATAACTTGCAATATGGCCACCTACTTCGGGGCTTAAAGAAAGTTTGCCATCAGAGAAGGCGCCGGCACCGGCCCAACCATGCATAATGGCACAAGGTTTGCAGTGTACGCATACACCGGTGGTACGGGCAGGGCAGTTTCTTGTTTTGATAGATCTACCAGAATCCACAATGAGTGCCTTTACATCTGGCCAGTGTTTTAAAAGGCCAAGTGCAGTAAATATACCGGCAGGGCCGGCACCGATAATTACTACATCATATTGTTCCTTAAAATTATGCATGTTATTTCCCCTTTAATTTCCATTATTTTTTAACACGGTCTGCAAAACCAACTTTACGCTGTACTTTGTGTAATACGCGTTTAGAAAGCCTGTTTGCAATTTCTGCATTTTTGTCTAATATACTTAGCAGATACCCTCTGTCTGCCATTAAGCGCTTGTGTTCTTTTTGTATAGGCTCCAGCGTGGCAATGACAATATCGGCAACGGTATCCTTTAGCTTGCCATAGCCTTGGCCGGCAAAGCCTGCTATAATGTTTTCCATACTATCGCCGCTTAAAGCACATATTATATCCAGTAGATTACTTACACCGGGTTTGTTTTCACGGTCAAAGTAAATTTCGGTGTCGCTATCGGTAACGGCACGGCGTAATTTTTTGCGAATGATGTTTGGTTCGTCCAGCATGGATACAAAGGAATCTTCACTATCACTCTTGCTCATCTTACGCAGCGGGTCGCTTAAACTCATAATTCTTGCACCAACTTTAGGTATGTATCCCTCAGGCACAGTAAATACATCGCCATATACAGCATTAAAGCGCATGGCAATATCTCGTGCCAATTCTAAGTGCTGCTTTTGGTCTGCACCTACAGGCACTACATCACTGTTATAAAGCAAAATATCGGCAGCCATAAGCACTGGGTAAGTAAACAGACCGGCATTGATATTGTCTTGATGTTTTGCCATTTTATCTTTAAACTGTGTCATACGGTTTAATTCACCCATGTAGGAATAGCAATTTAATATCCAAGCAAGTTCTGCGTGCCCACTTACATGGCTTTGGCAATAAATGAGGTTTTTATTGGGATCTAAGCCGCTTGCAATATATAAGGCTGCCAGTTCTAAGCAACGCTTACGTAATGTAGCAGGGTCTTGGCGCACGGTAATAGCATGCATATCAACAATGCAGTATATGCAGTTATATAAATCCTGCAATTTATTAAAGTTTTTAATTGCACCTATATAGTTGCCCAGTGTAAGTGTTCCGGAAGGCTGCACACCACTAAATAGAGTGCGTTTTTCACTTTCGTTTGTCATGAAATTTCAGCTCCTTTATTGCTGCCAACGCATAATTTAACAGCATAATTGTAGCATAAAAAAAGGGGGGTGTAAAGTTACAGCGAGCTTTAAAAATTGCGAATTTTTAAACAAAATAAGTTGTTTTTGTGCTATAATAAAATGTATTATTCTAAAATTCTGGAGGCTTCTATGCATCGTTTTTGTAAACGCCTTGTGTGCGTCCTTTTGGTTGGTTTTTTATGTGTGGGAGGTTTTGCTCTGGCAGAACAAAATAGCACCCCACAACAAATTTCCATTACCGCCGAGGAACTGCGCCAAATCAAAGATTATTCCAACCCCATCTATTTTGAAGATGCGAACGAAAAAATACAGTTTGATTATAAGCAAGGTAAATGGAGCTATGCTTCCCCTCATTTACAGGTGGATATAGAGCGTTTTGAAGATACAAAATATACACTTATTTGGTATATTGCTGATGTGCGCTTTGACGACAGCTTGAAATTAGAACACTTTTTTGCAGACCAGGAAAATCCGGGTAAATCTTTTAAATATGCAGAAAACATTGCAAGGGATAATCATTGCGTGTTTGCCATCAATGACGACCAGGTGGGCTATCGTCTGTATAATCATAAAACGGTGGGGCATGTTGTTATTAACGGCAAAATTTTTGGTGATAAGGGCTATAAAAAACCGGTCAAAATTCTTCCAAATTTAGATTGTATGGCCATTGCAGATGATGGTACGATGAGTGTGTACGGCTTTAACGAACACACCGCACAAGAATATGTGGATATGGGCTTTAAGAATGTGTCCAGCTTTGGCCCATATGTGATTCGCGACTCCCAAATTAACCCATATTTAGATAATCATTATACCTTGCAGGAAGCGCGTACCGTCATTGGTATGATAGATAAGAACCATTATGTAATTTTTTCTTGTGAAGGCAGGCGCAAGGGCAAAAGCCTTGGTGCATCTTTAAAATGGGTTGGCGAGCATCTATTAGAAAAAGGGGTTACCCAGGCATTTAACTTAGATGGTGGTGGAACGACTTCTTTGCTCTTCATGGGTATGAAAATCAATTATTTTAATCCCAAGGGGGAAGTGCGCAAAGATAGATCCTTAACAGGTATATTTGGCATAGGTAAAAGTGATCTGCTACCAGCTTGGGAGGGCTTAACCAAAAAATGAAAAAATGGATTTCTTTTGTATTGTTACTTTGTTTACTTGTTACAACAGCATTTTGTGAGCAAGCACAGAATATTGCAGGCCAAGTAAAATATTCCTCTTTTGGTGGTAAAACCTATGCAAGGCTCAGTGATGGAAAATATAGGCTTGTATTTGAAACCAAGGCAGACAAAGCCCCTTATTTAGAAATACAAAGCGAACAAGAAATTGCTGCAATGCAAGTTAAGTGGGAAACTTTGCCTGGCAAATGGCACTTGCAAGTAATGCAAGATGGTGCATGGCAAAATGTACAAACCCAAGGGGAAGAAGGGCACGCAGTAGAATTTATTGCCGTACCAAACACCAAGAAACTTCGTATTACCGGCCAGTTTGAAAAAAATCAAAAGCTAAAAATATTTGAACTGGAACTCTATACCGCTGGGGAACTGCCAAAGCACGTGCAACAATGGCAAAGTAGGGATTCTAAAGCAGATATGCTTTTGCTTGTTGCTCACCCAGACGATGAACTTATATTTATGGGTGGCTTAATACCAAGTTTTGCAGAGCATAGCGGCAAACAACTGCAAGTTGCCTATATCACCTGTAGTGACAATATGCGCCGTTATGAATTATTACATGCATTATGGCATTGTGGCCTTATGCGCTATCCGGAAATTGGGCCTTTTTATGATAGATATAGCAGAACTGTAAAACAGGCCTATGCTATGTGGAAAAAAGACAAGGTGCTACAATACACCGTAGATTTAATTCGTAAACACAAGCCGGAGGTTGTGGTTACCCACGATGTATTTGGCGAATATGGGCATGGGGCACATAGGGCAGCAGCTGACCTTTGCTTACAAGCCTTTGATCTTGCAGCAGATGAAAGCTATAAAACAGATTTTGCTCCATGGCAAGCCAAAAAATTATATGTTCATTTAGGAAACGACGAAAGTAAAACCATACATATGGATTGGAAACAGCCTTTAAATGCTTTTGATGGCAAAACTTCTTTGCAAGTAGCAGATGAAGCTTGGGTTTTTCATAAAAGTCAACATGGCGGAAGGGCAGACTTTCAAGGCAGAACTTTTTTCTTTCAAATAGCAGATGGTGGTGTGTTTGACAATGCAAAGTTTAGTTTGCTAAAAACAACCGTAGGTGAAGACATTGCGAAAAACGATTTTTTTGAAAATATTCATTAGTGTATTTTTATTGTTTGCATTACAAAATGTGTATGCCGAAAATACAGATTTTGGTGCAACATTGCAAGGCGATACACTCTTTTTTCCTAAACAACAATGGCGGTATAGCAAAGCTTTTGAAAAAGAGCTGCATGCATTTATTACACAAAATAAAAATGTGCAATTTGTAGATATGTATGCTGTAAACATGCCCCAAAGGTTAATGGATGGTTTGTTTGACGGCTTCCCCAACTTAGAATTTGGTTTTACCTTGCGTTTTGGCAAAACAGAATTTAAAAATAATATACGTTATTATTCTGCACAACATAGTAGCCGTTCTAACAGGTTTAGGGAGGAGTATTATAGTAAACTACGCCTTTGTAAAAACTTGGAAATGCTTGATTTGGGGCATAATCGAATAGGCAATATAGATTTTATAAAAAATCTTGGCAATTTGCGTGTGTTGATTTTGGCAGATAATGATATTACAGATATAAGCCCTCTCGCTAACTTACAAAAGCTGGAATATGTAGAGATGTTTCGTAACCGTGTTGCAGATATTACGCCATTACAAAATATGCCGTATTTAAAAGATATCAATTTTGCATACAATCGCATTTCCAACTGGGAGGCTTTGTATACATTGCCGGCACTGGAAAGAGCATGGATATCACACAACGCAAAACAATATAGTCCTAAAACTCTTGCTGAAGATTTGAAGGCGGAATTGAATTTCACAACGTATCAACCAACAGGGGAGGGGTGGCGCGAACACCCACGTTACTTTGAAATTATAAATATCTTTAAACAGTACAATGCGCAGTAGTGCAGAAAGGAACTTTATGAAAAAATTATTTGTCATTTTATTGGTTTTGTACTTATGTAGCGCAAGCGCATTGGCTGCCGTTGTGCCCTTGCCCATGGATGATGAAAGTGCAGGTTTTGTACCCAATGAAGAAAATTTATCAGAAGACCATTACCAAGATGAAAGTATAGAAGTTACTGTAAAACGTGATGGGCAGGGTGCCGTGCATTGTTTTGTAGTATATATAAAAGTAAAGGATCCATCACAATTGCGCACAGCAATGAGTGGCCCTTATGATTCTGCAAGACCGGTACCTGCAAAAGCGCTGAACAAGAAGTATATGCCGGTTGTTAGCGCCAGTGGCGACTTTTTTAAAGGCAATGATTATGGTTATCTGGTGCGCCAAAGTAAACTGTATAGAGAACGCCCCGATGAAAAAAGGGACTTGCTTATGATAGATAACAAAGGCAATTTCCATACCCTAAAAGAACCCGGCATGGACGATATCAATACTTATATCGCTCATTTACCCGGTGATGTTAAAATTGTAAATACATTTAACTTTGGCCCAACACTAATTAAAAATGGGGAATTACAAGAGATTACCACCCATTTATATAGCGCAAACTATAAGCATATGCGTGTTGCAATTGCCCAGTTAGATGAATTGGAATATGCTATTTTTCTTTGTGAAGGCATTGCTACAGGTACTTTTGGAATGACAATCAATACATTTGCAAAATGGATACACGAGTTTGAGCCGCGTGTAAAAACGGCTTATAATTTAGATGGCGGTGGCTCTGCCCATGTATATGTTATGGGCAATAAGCTAATTGGTAATCCTAATCCCCGTACCATTTATGATATTGTATATTTTGCCAGTGCGAGTGATGCATTAGAAAGGGTAAAATAATGCAAATAGATGCTTTTTGGATAGGAAACCTATTGTTTGCATTGGGATGTGTTTTGGCTACTGCCTTTGTACTTACCAAGCAAGATGGCATTGCTATACGCATAAAACTGATGGTCTTGGCATTGTTTGCTGTGAGTATTCCTTTTTGCTCCCATTGGTTGTACAGTGTTTTGCGTTTTGGCTATGCTTTTTATGATAAAAGCTTGGCCTATGCGTTATTGCCCTTCCAAGGTGGCTTTACAGTATATGGCGCATTATTTGGCGTTGTACTTAGCATGGGAATTGTGAGCAAAGCTTCTAAAACTCCTTTTTTAAAACTTGCCAATGCTTTTGCTGCGCCACTTTTTTTGGCACTTGCTTTTGCAAGGTTTGCAGAAGGCTTGTGGTTTATGGGCTATGGCATGTTTGTAGAAATAGAAAGCCATATGTTTTTCCCAATCAGTATTTATGATGTAAGCTATGAATCATGGCTCTATGCAATATTTGTGTTAGAAGGCTTATTCGCTCTTTTTTGTGGTATACTGCTTATCAATAAAAAGAAAGATAGCTTTTTCTCTGCACTTGTACTTTACAGTAGTATGCAAATTATTTTTGAAAGTATGCGTCAAGACGAAATTTTACGTTGGGGATTTGTACTTTGCAATCAAGTGATTGCCGCCATATTTTTGGTTTTTGTATTTGTATACTATTGCAAAAAAATAACTATAGGCTATGTAGCCATTACTCTTTTTTCGCTTGTAATGCTTAGCTGCTTTGGTATGATTGCCACCATGGAGTTTGCATTAGAATCCAGAGTTCCTTTGTTTATTAGCTTTACTCGCTTACATTGCTATGCGATGGATTTGGCTTGTGTTGGCATTATAAATGCTATAATATTTTATTTGCAACGCAAAACAAAACCAGAATAATAATAAAACTTCGCAGTTAAGCGAAGTTTTATTATGTATATAAAAGCTGTGCATTGCACAGCTTTTATTTTTTGAATTCTAATAATTTATTTTTTAATTCAAGTTCCATACGCAGCAATTCTTTTTCGGCTTCTACACGTTGTGTATGGCCTTCTTCTTGTATTTTCATTACTTCGGTAATGGTGTCAATTAAAGATTGGTTGGTATGTACCAGTGTTTTAATATCTACAATACCACGTTCCACTTCTTTTGCTGTTTGAACGGTGCCCATTTTTAATTTATCGGCATTTTTCTTGAGCAATTCGTTGGTCATGTTGGTAACTTCATTTTGTGCTTTTAATGCTTGTGTACTGCGGTGCAAGCCAAGTGCCAATACCATTTGGCTCTTCCAAAGTGGTAGGGTATTGCTTAATGTGCTTTGAATGCGTTCTACAAGCAATGCGTTGTTGTTTTGTAATAAGCGAATTTGTGGTGCCATTTGTAAGCTTACTTGGCGGGTGAGTTTAAGGTCGTGAATTTTCTTTTCAAAACGGTCGCACATTTGGGCAAGGTCGTTGGCTTTTTGTGCAAGCATAGGGTCGCCGGAGTTAGCGGCTTGTTCTCTTAGCTCCTTAAGGGTGGTTTCGCGTACTTCTTTTAAACGCTTTTGGCCAGCCATAATATACATGGTAAGCTCTTTAAAGTATTTTGAGTTGGTTGCATAGAGTTCATCAAACATAGCAATATCTTTTAATAAAGTTACTTGATGATTTTCTAAGGCAGTTGCAATTTGGGCTACATTGGCATCCACGGTTTCATAACGATTTTTCATTCCATCAATATGCTTTTGGGCGTTGAAGAATAAACGCTTTAAACCCTTAGGCTCTTCGCTACTTTCGTTGAAACCTTTTAGTTTGCCAATCAGGTTAACCAACATATCGCCAACTTCGCCAGAATCCTTATTTTTAATGGAGGCCATGGCAGCATCACTGAATTCTGCAATGCGTTTTTGGGCATCGCTACCATAAAGCAAAACATTGTCTGCATCACTTATATCAATTTGTTTTGCGAACGCTTCTATGCTGGCTTTTTCTTGTTCTGTAAGTTCTGCACCCTCTAATTCTGGGGTATGTTCAAATTCAGCTGCTACGGTTTCTTCTGTTTTTGTTTCTGTTTTTTCTAATGTTTCTAAATTTTCTGTTGCTTCTTGTGCTGCGGTGGCAGTGCTTGCCAAATCAAATTTTAATTCTGGAATATCGCTCATCATTTCCTCCTAATTGCCTAATGTGGCGCCGTTTTGTTTTTGAATTTTTTCCCATTCGGTTTCTATATAACCATCTTCCTGCAAACTGCGTTCCAGAGCAGAAATATCTCGGTTTAAGCTTTGGCTGTCTGTGTTTGTAAAGTCTGCATGAATTTGTTTTTGAATTTTTTGCAAAGGGGTTTCCAATAAACCATCTCGTTGCAACATTTGCTCTAAGGCTTGTATATCGGTATTGATATCCAATATATCATCTTTATATAGTGTTTCTAACTGCTTATCACAAGCACCGATAACAACATTTACTGCGTCTTTGATTTTTTGCTTATTTTCCCATACGGCAGGGCTTTCATAACCCAGTTGCTCATATTCAGCATATTTTTCTAACATTTTTATAGTGGTAGGCAAGTAGTAGTTCATAAATTTGCGTACCTGCAAAGCATCGCCCGGTTGGTTGTATACCACTTTTAATATTTTAACCACTTTATTCTCTAATTCCTGTATATTTTGTGTAAATTCTACATCAGGAATCTGGCTATTGCTTTTACGAATTTGGTTTAAAAGTTTCCAGCCTTTTTCTATTACTTCGTCTACTTCAGGGTGGGCAGATTTATATTTTGCACGTTGTTCTTCCATTTTCTGTTTGGCAAGTTCTTCGGCTTCTTTTTGTTTACGCAATTCTTCTTCTGCCTTTTGGCGAGGGCTTTTTTTTAGGTTTTGACTTACATCTAATTTATTTCCAAAGAAAAAATAAGCAAGGCCACCCAAAA
Source organism: Bacillota bacterium (assembly GCA_023396045.1). GTDB lineage: Bacteria > Bacillota > Clostridia > Christensenellales > Aristaeellaceae > JAAZPT01. The sequence goes on from JAEWXD010000016.1 coordinate 22,348, forward strand.
TTACCAGTGGCAATAGTGCATATAGTTTAGCGGTGGGTAAAGCAAATAAAAGGAATATGCCCCAACCTATCCACTTACCAGCACCAGATTTTTTCTTTGATTTATTGTTCATAAAACTCCCTCCAATATACTGGGAATATTATACCATATACATGGTATTTTATAAACAAAGTTTATAAAAAATAGCAAGGATTTTGTATTTTCCCTGCTACAAAATATATTATTTCAGCTTTGTTTGTATTACCTCGTATGCTTTGGCAAGCTGCTTGTCATCAAGGTCGCCTAAATCATAATCTATATTTTTCTCTTCTTCGTTTAGTTCCACAACATAGTCCGGAGTTATGCCTTTTTTGTGTACGGCTACCCCTTTTGGTGTAAAGTATTGTGCCACTGTAAATTGAAAGCCTGCACCGTTATCGCCTACAGGCAATACTTCTTGGGCAATGCCTTTACCAAAGCTGGTTACACCAACAATATCGGCAAGCCCATAATCTCTAAAGCAACCGCTTAATAATTCAGAGGCAGAGGCACTGTTTTCGTTAATGAGTACCACCATGGGTATGCTGGTTTTACCAGGCCCGGTTTTAATGTATTCGCGTGAGCCGTCTCTGTATTCAAAATAGCAAAGGGTATCGTTTTCAATAAATAGATCTGCAATGCCACGTGCATTTTCTACCCAACCACCGGGGTTATCTCTTAGGTCTAAAATAAGGCCTTGCATACCTTTGTCTTTTAAGGCGTTATATTCTGCTGCAAATTCTTTTCCGCTTTCACCAGAGAATTCAAATAATTGAATAATCCCAATCTTATTATCAAGCATTGTGCTTTCTATTAAGTTTATTTGAATTTGCCTGCGTTCTACTGCCAGGGGTATTTCTTCCTCGCCGCGAAGTAATACAATATCAGCTTTGGTGCCAATTTCACCACGTATATATTTCACGGCTTCATCTAAGCTTTCGGGTGTAACTTCAATCTCACCAGCTTTGATGAGCAAGTCGCCTTTTTTTATGCCCATTTCTTCTGCAGGAGAGTTTTTAAATACACGGGTTATCCTACAAACTTTTTCTTCAAAATTGCGTTGAATTTGCACACCTATGCCTGCGTATTGGCCTTCGTCGTTTTCCCAGTACTCTTCAAATTCCTTTGGATTATAGTAAATACTATAATCGTCATCAAGGCCCTTTAGCATACCACGAACCGCGCCTTCTTTTAACTTGGCGTAATCCGGCTCAATATAGTAACGTTCATCTATTACTTTATAAACAGACATCAGTTCTTCAAATTGTTTTAAACGCTCATATTCACGCTTATCAATGGTAACTTCTTCGGTTTGATTAATAAAGTTATTAAAAAAGGAACTGCAAAACAGTATTATCAGTAAGGTTGCAAGGGCTATTAGAATACGTTGTTTTTTCATATTATTCTCCTACAAAATTAGTTTTTGTTGCTATTACTAAGTTTGTACATAGTAGATAGTAATTTATATATACTGGCATCACTGAATTTTTTCAAATCTAAACCCAGTGCTTTTTGAATTTTTTCTAAACGATACACCAAAGTATTCCTGTGAATATATAAATGCCTGGCAGTGTCTGAAAGGTTTAAGTCCTTATCCAAAAAGGTGCGTATGGTAAGTTGCATTTCGCTGTTTAAAGCTTTGAGCGTTTCTGGCGAGAATAGTTTGGTATAATATTGTTGTCTTTGCTCTAAAGGAAGTTCCAGCACAATACGCTCTAACATAAGGTTGTTATAGAATACGCATTGGTTTCCCAGTTCCATTTTTTCAGCAATGGCAATGGATTTTTTTGCTTCATTATGGGCTTGTGCCAATTGTAATATACTTTTTTTAAAGTCGCTTATACCAATTACAAAATGCTTTCCGCTCTCTTCCTGTAAGGTAAGGGCCAAAGCTTCTACAAACTCATAAATGTCATACTGGTTGGAATCTTCTACAAAATGCAGTATGCACATAGACCGTGCGTTTAAAGAAATCAATATATCTCCTGTATCGCTGGGGTACAATTCTTGCACAATATCATATGCTTGCATAAAGGCAGGCTCAAATACGATATGAAACAAATAATAGTTCTGTTCTATGGGCAGCGCAAATTGTGAGGCCAATTCTTTAATTTGCAGGGGATTGATATTTTGTGTTTTTAATATTTGCGCATAGGCTTCTTGTATGTTGTTTACTTCAAAACTTGTTGTTGTATTTTGCAGTAGCTTGTTAATTAAATAAAGAATATCTTTTGCGGTATTTTCTTCGCCGGCGCATGCAATAATATATGCGGGCGAGGAAGTACTTAATTGCATATACTGTTTGCCCACTTGCAACATTTGTGTAGAAACAGCTCCCAAAACAGAAGGGGAAAGTTCCCCCTCTGTATCCGGATATAATTTTTTGCCATTTGCATGGTATATATTGATACCACAGTGCAATCCATCTAAAAGTTTAAATAAATCTTTCATTCTTGTCCTTAAAAGCTTCTACCACCACCGCCATGGCTTGTGCCACTGCTACCTGTATGGGTGCTGCTACCACTTCTGGAAGTGGAACTTTCTATT
>JAEWXD010000059.1 GCA_023396045.1 Bacillota bacterium
TGCCTTGTTCCGTATGGTTCTGCGCGTTAATCTGCTCTACAATGCTCTTTTCGCCCGTGATAATCAGCCTTGCCACCTCCAGCACACCGGCTGTAATCTTATTGGCTGTCAGCTCTACAATCTTGGCATCTGTAATGCTTGCGTCTGCAATCTGTGCGTTGCCCACTGCACCCTTGGCAATCAAGGCTTCCGTTATCGCACCAAGCGCAATATTCGCCGTTTGCACTGCCAAATTCGCAATCTTCGCGCTGTCAATCGCACCGTTCTGTATATGCGCATTGCCCACACTCGCCTCTGCCAGCTTCGCACTGTCTACAGCAAGGTTGGCTATCTTGGCGTTTGTAATCGCACCGTTTTGTATATGAGCGTTTGCTATGGCGCCTTCCTGAATATGTGCTGTGCCTATGGCGGCCTTTTCTATGCGTGCTTCACCAATTTTGGCATGGGCTGCATTGGCAAGGTCTTGCCCCAAGGCACGAATCACCTGCTCCTGCTTTTGCTGTTTTAAAAAATAATCGTTGCTGAATTGGCTTTCATCTACATCCAAGTGTTGTATGCTTCTGCGCAGCTTTGCCACGCCTTGCTCTAAGGCTTCTATTCTTTGTTCCATTATGTATTGGCCTTAAGTGCCTCAATGTTTTGTTTTACTTTGATTTCCATATTGTGTGCATGTTGCAGCACTTTGGCAACGGAAATGGGTACTTCTACCTCTACACCACGCTGGATTAAATAGCTTTTGCCATTGATGGCCACAAAAACGTCCTCTGTGTAATGTTTAATGTCTTTAAATAATTTGATGAATACTTTTTCCATAATGTTTCCTTTCAGAAGGGGAGGGCGTACGCCCTTACCCCTAATTTTCTTCTACTGTACCGGAAAAGGCGCTAGTGCTTTCTATACGAATTAAAAATTCTTCCACCAAGCGTTGTACGGCTTTACTTGCCTTCCAACCTACAGAAGCACGTTGGTTAAGCGGGTCGTCGCCATAGCCATTTTGTTTTACAATATGGCTTAAACCGCCGCCTTCGATCTCTGTAGTGGCATAGGCATGCGCACCAAGCACGATGGTGCAAAAACAAGCCAAACCTTTTTTGCCGGTTTCTGATGGATAAATAATATCCTTTGCCGTAGCGTTTGGAGCTTTATTACACACAAGGCTGGTACTTGTGGCGCTTTGCACAGTGTATACAACATCCCCAATATTGATAAGCCTGCCTTGCACAGCTTGTACTTGCTCGGAGCTTAATGTTTCTTCTATGGTAATGGTATTACCGGATACGCTTTTTACGGTAAGTGTTCGGGTATCTGCCAAATCTTTGGATTTTAGCACCTTTGCCTCGCTACTTACCACAAAGCGCACATTGCCGATTTTACCAATTTCGCCATTGTAGATATTTTCCGGGTTAGCGTACTTGTGGCTGTCTATCCATTCCTTATCTTGCATAAGGTCATAGGCTGTGTAGGGGTGAATGATGGCTATGTAGCTTCCATTTATGGTATCGGCGTTCATGGCTGCAAGCTGTGCCGCTGCCTTATGGAAAAGTACGGGGCTAAGCTTGCTTTGCTCATCCAGTTCCTCACGCATGTGCACTTCACCATTGGCATTGTTTGCATAGTACACGTTGGTGCCACCGCACAATACATCACGGCTGATGCTATCCAAGGTTCTGCCTGCTTGGCTACCCAGTAATTTGCTAACTTGCAATATATTATTATCCAATGCTGTGAGTTTAAGCATGTCGCTAAGTTGCACATAGTCGCCAAACTGTTCTACCTCTGCCTCTACACTTTGCACTTGCAAGTGTTTGCCTTGTGGGGTTACGCCCTCAGTGAGCGGCTTTAATGCCTTTGGTAAGCTGGAATATTTTCTAAACTGTATATGCTTGCCGTTACCCTGGGGAATGGGATACTTATCTGCAAAGGCATCGTATACAAGTTTGGGTTCTGCGTTGTCTATAAGTGTTTTTTCATAAAAGGTACGCATTTCTGCGCTTAGGGTTTGGGTTGTGTTCATAATTTCTCCTTAAAAAGTAATTTCTTCGCCACGCGCCACACGCCTTGCAACAGCCTCTCTTTGTGCGCGTGTCATGCCGGCACAAGCGGGTACGTTGGCTGTGTTTGTGGCAAGCGCACTTTCCTGCACTCTGTTTTGTTGTGCTTGCCACTGTGCAAGCCATTTTTCTTTTTCTTTAGCGATCCTTGCTTCCATAAGTTCGTTCTGGTGGCTAAGCACATAGGCATCCTGCATGGCATAGCCTTGCAATAGGTAGTTGCCAAAGCCTTCGTTTTGCAGGGCAGCTTGCAAGGCAAAGTTTTCGTACTGCATTTGCACCTGTTTTTCTTCTGCCAATAGGTTTTCTATAACGGCGGCCAAGGCTTGCTCGCTTTCTATGGCGTGTGGGCCTTCTGTAGATTCTTGCGCCACGCTTGCTTCTTGCACTATATATTCTTGTTCTTGCATAGTGTCTCCTTTTTTGTTTTTGTAGCTACAAACGCAGTATAGCAAGCAGGAATTTTTAAACAGTGATTTTATGGTAATAAAAAAAGCCTGTATCTTGCGAAATATAGGCTTTTGGGGATGGTGTTAAATTTATAAAACAGCATTTAAAAACGCCCAACCAATGTGGGCGTTTTATGATTTCATTACGCTTCTAATACAGCTTGTACTTGGGCTTCCAATTTAGACAGGCCTTCTTCGTTAAGGGCGAATGCGCCACCTGCGAATACTTCTTTGTTAATGGTGTTACCTGTGAATTCGCCCACGGCTTCCATGCCAATATAATTTAGCAAGGTGCTTAGGTTTTCTATTACCTTATCTTGACCAGTGAAGGAATTTACAGTAAGTGTAACTTTTTTGCCGGCTATAATGGATTTGCTTGCACGGTCCGCAGGGTCTAATTTACGGCTTGCCCAGTCTAATACATTTTTGAGTGTACCCGGAATATTTTGGTTATATACAGGGCTTACTATCCAGATAATATCAGCTGTGGCGAAATCATCTCTCATTTTTTGCACGGCTGGAAGTACGGGGCTTTCTAAATCTTGGTTAAAAAGTGGCAGGGCAGAATAGTCCATTGTGGTAACTTCTGCTTTGCCTGCTAATTTTTGCATTGCGATTTCTGCATAAGCTTTGTTAAAGGAATCTTTTCTTAAAGAACCTAAGATAAATAATACTTTTTTCATAATCATACCTCTTATTTTATGGTTATTCACATTTGTGAATTGCATTTTGTTTTGCAAGTACTATATACTCTAAAAAACAATTTATGAACCAAAGGATTAAAATTGTTACAGAGTAACAAAAAATGTTTGAAACGGCTATATTGTTCTGCCTACAACCCGCCTTACCACAATCCCCCCTGAAAGTGCTTACGCACTTTCTTCCCCCCCTTTACACAAGGTGGCAGTCAAACGCTTGCGTTTGACTGGGTGATTATAAAATTGGATTACAGTATAGTTGAGGCTGGCCACCATTGGGCAAAAATACAAAGCTTTATTACTTTTAGCCTTTCTCATTTCAATTCCCCTGCCCACGCACCCCAAAACATCCCATGCAATAAAATAATCCACCATTTACATGGTGGATTGAATTTTAGTTTGTTCTTTTTCTTTTTATGAAAAGGATGCATACGCTTGCGCCAAGCAGACTAAACAGCAAGAACCAAATGTTCTGTGTATCGCCGGTTTTAGGGGCTGCAACCATTGGCACCGGCGTTGGCGCAGGTGCGGCATTGCTGATTATAAAGCCCGTTTGTAAACTACCCTGTACGCTTACATTGTACTCTACACCTTGAATACTTACTTTACCATTGTTAGCATTGCTTTCTTGTACAGTGTAGATATAAGGGTTACCGTAAATATCTTCTACCGGCAAATTTTCTACTGTTGCTTTAAAATTCTGTTCTTTGGTAAGACGTATTTCCTGCACCAATGTGCCATTGCGTAAAACCTGTACATTTACAGAATCCACCGGGGCAGATATTTCTGTACCTGTGGCAGATTTCCACAATTTACTAATTTGCAAGTTAGTTGTACCCACTATTCTGCTATTGGTAAAGCTAAAACCTTCTACCGCGTTACCACCGGCATTGGTAAGCTCATAGCCTGCCACTTCGTCCTCGGTTACGTTATACTCAATTAAAGAGCCATCTGCTTTAAACTTAGGCAAATTGGTAAAAGTATGCTCCCAAGGGGCTTGGGTTAAAGTAACGGTTCTGTCTGTAAGTTCTTCATTATCGGCTGTTAGCCTAAAAGTAGCTTTGCCCGGAAGACCGATCCATATTTTACTTACTTTAATCGCAACGGTTTCTACGTTACTGTTATTAAACACAAAACCGGTTTCTGCTGTGCCTGTTCTTGTAGTGGTATAACCCGGGATTTCATCTTCGGTTACATCATACACAATGGCTGTGCCATTGGCGTTGTACTTAGGCAAGTTTGTAAAAGTATGTTCCCAAGGGGCAGCGTTTAATGTAACGGTTTTATCTACAAGCTCTCTACCATCGGCTGTAATATGGAAGGTGGCAGGTTTTTGTGGGCCAACCCATGTTTTGCTTACTTTTACATCTACCGTTTCTGTATTGGTGTTGGTAAAGGTAAAGCCTTCTGTGGCATTGCCTGTGCTTTGTACATTATAGTTTTCAATAGGATCTTCTATTACGTTGTAGTCTATGACCGTACCATTTGCATTAAACTTAGGCAAACCTGTAAAAGTATGTTCCCAAGGGGCTTGGGTTAAAGTAACGGTTTTATCTTGTAATTCAACATCGTCTGCTGTGATTATAAAAGTAACCGGCTTGCTTGGC
>JAEWXD010000002.1 GCA_023396045.1 Bacillota bacterium
TTGCATGGCTTCTCGCAAAGTACAATCAATTTGTTTTGGGTTGGTGATTTCTGCAATTTCTTTGGTTAAGAAATTGTATTTTTCATTATGTTTGCGATTCAAAACACCCTTAGAGTTAAAAGCATAAATTTCTTTAATACCAAAATCTACCATCATTTTAATAATAGAAGAACCTGCTGCACCGGCACCGCTAATTACCACTTTGCAATCTTCCGGCTTTTTATTTACAAGCTTTAAGGCATTGATTAAGCCTGCAATGGTAACAATTGCTGTGCCGTGTTGGTCATCATGGAAAACAGGGATATCCAGCTCTTCTTTTAAACGACGCTCTATCTCTACGCAACGAGGGGCAGAAATATCTTCCAAGTTAATACCACCAAAAGTTGGGGCAATTTTTTTTACGATATTTACAATTTCATCGGGGTCCTTGGTATCAAGCATAATAGGAATGGCGTTCACGCCACCAAATTGTTTAAACAGCACTGCCTTACCTTCCATAACCGGTAGGCCGGCTTCCGGGCCAATGTCGCCAAGGCCAAGAACAGCAGTACCATCGGATACAACAGCTACAATATTACCCTTCCAAGTGTATTTATAGGCATCGTGTTTATTGGCATGGATTCTTCTGCAAGGTTCTGCTACACCGGGGGAATAAGCAAGCGCCAAGTCTTCCTTGCTTTTCAGTTCACAAGTAGGGCAAATATCTATTTTGCCAGCAAGTTCTTCATGCAGAACCAAGGCTTTTTCATATACGTTCATGGTTTCCTCCTGTTTAGTAGCGCAGAGAGAAAGATGCTTCTCGTTTACCTGCAAGGCTATTATTGTCGTTATAAATGTTAAAAGGCTTTAAGGCCAAAATGCGTTCTTCATGCTCAGGGGTGAGGGCATCCAAATCCTTTAATACTTGCAAAATGATAATTGGCCAAGATGTTTCTGTACCATCTGCAAGCTTTAAGCTTACGCCTATACGTTGTTTCTTCAAACCAAAGCCATACACACCATTGGAGCCACCTTTGGCAATAATATTCGGATCCATATTCATAATGGAACAAATAAAGTCGGTACCGCGAATCATAAGTGGATGATTATGTATAGTTGGAATATAACGTTTGGCAGCTTTTTGCAAGCTTTCGTCTTTAATGGTATCTATACACGCCAAATTTTTATAGGCAATGGCAATGTTTTTGAGTGGTACAGAGAACACGGGCACACCACAACCGTCTAAACTGATTTGTGCATCGTTTGTTTCGCTCATTGCGCAAATGGCCTTTTTTACTTCTTTTTGGCAAGGGCTGGAGATTTTCCAATATTCATTTACAGGGCCACCCAACTCTCTTTGCAAGAGCATCAGGGCAGTGTGTTTGCCGGAGCAGTTGTGAAAATATTTGCGTTTATCTTTTCCTTCACGGATAAGCTTCATTTTATGTTCTTCATCTTGCGGCCAAGTAGGGAGCATAATCATATCCTCCTCTTTTAAGCCGGCTTTTTTTGCCATACTTTCTAAGGCTTGCAAATGACGTTCTTCTGCAATATGAGAAGCAGAAAAAATAACAGCTTCTTGTTCTGTAAAACCGTATTTTTTATCTAAATCACGCGCAATCACAGGTAAAGCCTGTATAGGTTTACTAGAACTACGGTAACATGTGATGTTTTCCGGATCACCCAAAGCATGTAGTACATTACCATGCTCGTCAACTACACAAAGATTACCCATGTGTACCAAGTCTAACACTTTACCCCGGTACTCACGGGTTAATTCAACATACTTTTCCATATACGCCTCTTGTTATGAGATATTTTGCTTTTTGCATACACATATTATTGCACTTTAGCATAGGCTTGTCAAGGCAAGCGCTTGACAGAATTCTGCAAATTTTCAATAATGTAATTATGTAAATTTATCGTAGGAGAATGCACATGATACTCGAATTATGTAGCCAAAGCTACGCAGATGCAAAGCTTGCCGAAAAATATAAAATACCCAGAATAGAGCTCAACTCTGCCTTGGAGCTGGGTGGATTAAGCCCACAACTTGCTACATTGCAAACAATTAAACGAAATTGTAACATACAGGTTATTGCTATGTTGCGTTTGCGTGGCGGTGATTTTTGTTACAGCCAAAGTGAGATGCAGGAACTAATTACCACAGCACATCTATTATTACAAAACGGCGCAGACGGTTTGGCTTTTGGTGCAAATACTGCAAACGGTGGTATAGAGCAAACACAAACAAAGCAAATTGTAAATATTTGTAAAGAATATGGCAAGGAATTTGTTTTTCACCGTGCGTTTGATGTACAAAATAATATAGAAGAAATAGAAATTTTAATTGCTTTAGGGGCTAATCGTTTGCTTACCAGCGGTATGTGCAAAACCGCTTGGGAAGGTAGAGAAAACCTGCGCCAAATGCAAACACGTTATGGAAAACACATTGAAATATTAGCCGGCAGCGGTGTAAATGCAGGCAATGCAAAACAAATACTGAACTATACCGGTGTAGAACAAATCCACGGCAGTTTTAGCATAGCCTGTGAAAGCAAAAGCCAAAACGAAGTAAGCTTTGGCAGCTACCTTACCTGTAATGAAGCAAAATTACAAGCCTTACAAAAAGAATTGATGTGGTAATGATGGAAGAATTGTTTTTAGAATTGCAAGATACACAATGGCCCTTAGACTATATAAACCACGATAGGCAAATTGCACGCGCCATTGTAATAGATGAAAACCATCAGTTTTATTTTATAAGAGTTCACCGTGATGACGACTTTGGCAAAGCCACACTTATAGAAACTGCCGGTGGCGGTGTAGAACCAAACGAAAGTGTTGAAGCCGCCATACAAAGAGAATTGCACGAAGAATTAGGTGCAAAAGTAGAAATACTTTGCAAACTGGGTGTGGTGAGCGACTATTACAACAAAGTACACAGGCATAACATTAACCACTATTTTTTATGCAAAGCCATAGCTTTTGGTGCAACATCCATGACACAGCAGGAAAAAGAAGATTTTCACCTCTCTACATTGTGCATAAGCTACGAACAGGCCTTGCAAGAATATAAGACCTCTGCCCAATACCCTTTGGGAAAATTGCTTGCACAAAGAGAGTTGCCTGTCTTACAAAAAGCAGTGGAGTGGCTCAGCGAACACGAGAAAAAAACTGCACTCTTATGAAAGCAAGCATAATAGCACTATCAATCATCTTACTTTACAACAGATACCCTGCATTTAAAAAGCAAATTTGAGGTTACAACAATGATTTTACGAAAAGCGTTGGAAAATGAAGCCAAACTTGCCTACCAATGTATAGACGAGGCAAGGAACTATCAACAATCGCTTGGCTTTATACAGTGGCATGCGGGCTACCCTAACATGACCACCATAAAAGAAGATATTCAAAAAGGCATAGGTTATGTGTTTGAGGAAGACGGAAAGATATTGGGCTATTGCTGTATACTGCTTGGCGATGAACCAGCCTACCACGAAATAGAGGGCACATGGCTTACAGAACGCCCCTACGGCGTTGTGCATAGAATGGGCTTTAATAATGCCAGCCGTGGCAAAGGCTATTCTGCCCCTGCTTTTGCAAGCATAAAAGAATTTTGCCTTGCACAAGGTTATACTGCTGTACGCATTGATACACAAGAAGAAAATAAAGTAATGCAACATATATTGCAAAAAGAAGGCTTTGTGCAATGCGGTATTATTTTTTATGACAACGGGCCAAGATTGGCTTATGAATGGGATGCATGATAATTCAATAAATTTTTTCTACCTGCCGCATACATTCTTAAAATAACAATTTCATAAGCAGATACTTGTTTGCCACACAAAACTTTTTTTGTTTGGCAAACAATTTTTATGGGTAAAAAAATATTGGTTAGTTATATTTTACTGCAGAGCATTGCAAACATATACAGATAAAGTAAAATATATAATAACAATTAAGTTATTTTTAATTTTTATGTTGAATATTTGCTTAACGTTCATTGACAAAAACCTTTGTATTAGCTATACTATTAAGGTTACTAACATGTATTGGAGAAACATTATGTGGAAAAAATATGTACTTTTATTTTGCGCTTTTTGTTTGTTGCTTAGCTCTGTGGCCCAAGCACAAGAAAATCAAATTGCCGTTACCATATTACCCTTACAAGCCTTTGCAGACAAAATTACAGGCGGCACTATACCCGTAATGGTGGCTGTACCTCAAGGCGCCAGCCCTGAAAGCTATGAACCAAGCCCTAAAGAAATGGAAAGTTTAAGTAAGGCCTCTGTCTATTTTTCCATTGGTATGCCAGCGGAAGCCATTAAAATTACACCCTTTTTGCAAGAAAATACCAAAATAGTAAATCTTGCCCAATTGGTAAGCGCCAATTATCCTGATTTAGAAATTAATCACGAAAGAGACCCGCATATTTGGCTCAGCATTGCACGCAGCAAGTTTATGGTACAAACCATGTGCGAAACACTTGTAGAAATCTATCCCAACCAAAAAGAAGTTTTTGAAAAAAACACTGCCGCTTTTTTACAGGAATTAGACGCACTGGATAGCTATATCAAAACTTCTTTGAAAGGAATTAAAGACAATAAATTCATTGCCTTCCACCCTGCATTTCAATATTTTGCCGAAGAATATGGGCTTGAAATGTTCTCTTTAGAAGAACATGGCCATGAAGCAACCGTACGGCAGTTAGAAATGCGTTTACAACTGGCAAAAGAAAAAAATATCAAAGTTATCTTTATTCAAGACGAAATCAGCTCCAGGCAAGCCACTGCATTTGCAGATGCCGTGGGCGGTAAAGTATTAAAGCTCAGCCCTTTGGCCTATGAGTATGTAAACAATATGAAAGCCATGACCGACGTTTTGGCAGAGGTATTAAAATAATGAACATTATTGAAACCAAACATCTTTTTGTAGAGTTTGGCGAAACACAAGCCCTTACAGATGTAAACTTGCAAGTGCAGGAAGGCGACTATGTAGCCATCATTGGACCCAACGGTGGCGGTAAGACCACATTGCTCAACAGCATCATCGGTTTACAAAAACCATGCCGCGGCAATGTGCAGCTCTTTGGCAAAACACCAACACAAGCACGCACACACGTAGGCTTTGTGCCGCAGTTTGGCAAAATGAACAAGCGTTTCCCCATAAGTGTACACGAGGCGGTGCTCACGGGTGCATTAAAATCTGCCATACATCCTTTTTTCAGGTATAGTGCCCAAGATAAAGCACAAGCCATGGAAAAATTAGAGCAGCTTGGCATTGCCCATTTGCACAACAGGCAAATAAGCAAGCTGAGTGGGGGCGAATTTCAACGCATGCTGATTGCAAGAGCCTTGATGAATAACCCGCGTTTGCTTTTGTTAGACGAGCCTACAAGCAGTATAGACCCGCAAAGCAGGGAATTAATATACGCACTGCTCAAAGATTTTAATAAACAAGGCAGCATTGTAATGGTAAGCCATGACTTAGTTGCCGTATCCAGCCATGTAAAAAGCATTGTATGCTTAAATAAAAATTTAATTTACCATGGCGAGCCTGAACTTTCTGAAAATACGGTGCAACAGCTTTATGGTTGCCCTGTGGATTTAATTGCCCACGGTGTGCCCCATAGAGTGTTAAAGCACCATCACCATGAGGGATGTAATTGTGTTTAATATTTTTAATAGCCCCTTTATGCAAAATGCACTTTTGGCTTGCATATTTAGCAGCATCATTTGCGGCATCATCGGTATTGTAATTACCGAAAAAAAATTGGTAATGATGAGTGGAGGCATAGCGCACACTGCCTATGGCGGTGTTGGCTTAGGTTACTTTTTAGGCTTTGAACCCATGATTGGCGCTATACTGTTTAGCATTGCCAGTGCTTTTAGCATAGGTTTTATACAAAAGAAGAGCAAACTGAACGCAGATATGATAATTGGCCTATTATGGAGCTTTGGCATGGCTTTAGGCATACTCTTTTTTACCATGACCACGGGTTATAAAGCCAGTTTAGAAAGCTACTTGTTTGGCAATGTGCTTTCTGTACTGCGCAGTGATATTATTACCATTGCATGCCTCAGTTTATTTGTACTGCTTACCTTTATCATATTCAAGGAAGATTGGAAAAGCTATTTGTTTGACGAGCAATTTGCTTGGCTTAAAGGTCAGAATACTATGTTTTTTCAATACTTTATGTTGATATTGATTGCGCTTAGCATTGTGGCCCTCATTCATGTAGTAGGCATTATATTGGTTATCGCCATGCTCACCGCCCCAGCTGCTTCTGCCGGCTTACTAAGTAAGCGCTTTGGCATGCGCATGGTGTTTGCCGTGATGATTGGTTTTATTAACTGTATGATCGGTTTATACATAAGCTATTACCTGAATATAGCCACCGGGGCTTGTATTGTTGTGGTTTCCATACTTACCTATTTTATATTATTTATTATAAAAAACAGCAAAAGGAAATTTGAACGAAAACAAAAAATCACATAAAACCGCTTAAGTTTTGAGCAAGATGTTCTTAAAAATAGAACATCTTTTTTATTGTTCAGCATTTATTATACTTATATACGGTACATTAACCGGCTATTTTTGCGATAAAAACAAATAAAAGGTATCATTTGTTACAAAACATCTTGCGTTTATTGTAAAAGCTGTTATAATAAAACATATTAATTATATGAACTTCGGTTCAAAAATATGGAGGTATTCTTTTATGAAAAAGAGTATTGCGTTATTACTTACCGCCATGCTATTGCTTGGCATGTGTGCAACTGTTTTTGCAGCAGAAGAAGAAACCTTAACCGTTTGGTGCTGGGACCCTAACTTCAATATTTATGCTATGCAAGAAGCAGAAAAAATTTATCAAAAAGATCACCCTAACTTCAAACTAAACATAGTTGAAAAAGCATGGGACGATGTGCAAACCGGTATCACCACCGCTGCAGGTGGCGACATGAGCATTTTGCCTGACATTATGTTGGTGCAAGACATGGCATTCAGAAAAAACGTTGCCAACTTCCCAGAAGTATTTGCAGACATTACCGAAAGCGGTATCGCATTTGACAAATTTTCCCCAAGCAAAGTTGGCTACTCTGTAGTAGACGGCAAAAATTATGGCGTTCCATTTGATAACGGTGCTGCCATTGCTGCTTACAGAACCGACATTTTAGAACAAGCTGGCTTTAAAGCTTCTGATTTAAACGACATTACCTGGACAAGATTTATTGAAATCGGTAAAGAAGTATTGGCTAAAACAGGCGTACCTATGTTTGCTTACAGCCCGGCTGATGCCGACTTTTTAACCATGTTACTACAATCCATGGGTACTTCCATGTTTACAGAAGATGGTAAGGTAAACCTGAACAACAACCCCGGCATTCATGAAATGATTAAAATTTACAAAGAACTTCGCGATGCAGGCATTTATGTAGAAGTTCAAAACTGGGACGAATATTGCCGTGCAAACGTTACCGGCGGTTGCGTAGGTACCATTCAAGGTTGCTGGTTTATTGGCACATTAACAAGTGCTCCTGAATTGGAAGGCAAATGGGCTATCGTAAATGCACCTAAGGCTGAAATTGAAGGCGCAAGCAACTACACTGCAAACGGCGGTTCTTCTTGGGCAATTACAAGCAATGCTAAAAACAAAGAATTGGCTGCAGATTTCTTAGCCAAAACTTTTGCCGGCAGCGTTGAATTATATGACACCATTTTAGAAAAAGCCGGTGCTATTGCAACCTACTTGCCAGCAGCAGATTCTGATGTATATGGTAAAGAACAAGCTTTCTTTGGCGGCCAAAAAGTGTACCAAGACATCGTAAACTTCGGTAGTAAAATTCCTACCATTACCATTGGTGTGTACCACTATGAAGCACGCAATGCTTTAAGCATCGCCGTACAAGAAATTGTAAATGGTGCAGAAGAACAAGCAGCACTTGATAAAGCACAACAAGACGTTGAATTTAACATGGGCCTATAATTGATCCTGTATCATTTTGCCGAGAAGCTATAATAGCCTCTCGGCGTATTTAAAAATCCCCTAAGTTCAAAGCCTTAGAGGATTTTTAAATACGATATAGCAAAGAGCCGCCGGCTCAATTTGTTCAAAATATATAGAAAGGATTCTGCAATATGACCAAAAAACCCCGACTTTCCTTAAACAAAAAGCAAAACTTAACGGGTTGGCTCTTTTTATCTGTGGCAACAATACTCATATTTGTAATGTATTTTTACCCCATGTTAGAAGCCTTCCTTCTATCTTTTCAAAGTGGAATGGGTTCTAATATGAAGTGGGCCGGCTTGCGCAACTATCAATACTTATTAAAGGATAGCAACTTTATCATTACCCTGCGCAACAACTTTATTTACTTAGCCATACAAGTACCCCTTATGCTTTTATTTGCCTTGGTGTTGGCAACGATGCTAAACAACCCCAAGCTCAAACTAAGAGGGATTTTTAGAACAGCCATTTTTTTGCCTTGCGCCACCTCCTTGGTTGCTTACTCCATTATATTCCGCAGCTTGTTTGCCTTAGACGGCATGATTAACTCTACACTATTACACTTTGGTTTTGTAGATGCACCAATTAACTGGTTGGCCAACGGCAATAGCCCTTGGCATGGCCAATTGGTAATCATATTGGCATTGCTCTGGCGTTGGACAGGCTACAACATGGTATTCTACCTTTCCGGTTTACAAAACATTGAACACAGCATATATGAAGCCGCACGCATAGATGGTGCAGGCCCCGTGCGCCAGTTTTTTAATATTACAGTGCCCCTGCTTAAACCTACCATATTGCTTACTGCCATCATTTCTACCAATGGCACATTGCAATTGTTTGATGAATCCATCAACCTTACCAAGGGTGGCCCGGGTTACCAAACCATGACTATGAGCCATTACATTTATAACATGAGCTTTTACGGTACACCTAAATTTGGCTATGCTGCCGCCATTAGCTTTGTTATATTTATATTAGTAGCAACGCTTTCCATTATTCAACTAAAGGTTGGTGATAAGCGTGATTAAAAAACATTTGCGCCTTACAGGTAACGTATTTAAGTATTTATTTTTAATTGTCATTGCCTTCATCAGTGTATTTCCATTGGTATGGATGGCTATTTCTGCCACCAACAAAGGCCTGGATATTATGAAAGGTACTTTGACTCCGGGCACAAATATAGTGCAAAACTACCAAACCATACTTGCAAGTTATGATTTATGGGGCGCCATGTGGAACAGCTTTAGCTACGCCATTTCCCAAACGGTGCTTTCTTTACTCATATGTTCCTTAGCGGGCTACGGTTTTGAAATTTTCCATGATAAATGGAAAGATAAATTAATGGTAGTATTGCTCAGCGCTATGATGGTACCCTTTGCCAGCACCATGATACCGCTCTTCCGTATGACAAGCAAAATGGGCTTGTTAAACTCTGCCTTAGGCTATGTTTTGCCCTCCCTTTCTACACCGTTTTTAATTATGATGTTTAGGCAGGCTGCCAGAAGCTTCCCCCATGATATTATAGAAGCGGCACGTATAGATGGTTTAAGCGAGTTTAGTATATTCTTTAAAATGTTTATACCTACCATGCGCTCCACCTACGCCGCTGCCATGACCATTACCTTTATGAACGCTTGGAATAGCTACCTATGGCCAAAGGTTATTTTGGTAGATGGCAAAACACTCACCATGCCCATGCTGCTTGCCAACATTATTGCCGGCTACAATGTAGACTATGGCGCCATGATGCTTGCCGTACTATTTTGCACACTGCCAACTATTATTATATTCTTCTTATTACAAAAGAGTTTTACAGAGGGTATCAGTGGCGCAGTAAAATAATTGCATACTAAAACACATACCCAATGGTATGTGTTTTAAATTGTTTTAAAAACCTATTAAAACTCTGGCAATATTAAAGAATAGAATAAGGCCCAATGCATCTACCACGGTAGTAAGCATAGGTGCAGCCATAAGAGCAGGATCAAAACCCAATTTTTTAGCAAGTACCGGGAAAAATGCACCGCTTAGCTTTGCAAGCAAAACAATGCACATTACAGACAAGCCTACCGTTAAACCCACCATAATACCGGCAGAGTTGAAAAAGTACACGCGCAAAAAGGAAATAACACCCAAAGCAACACCAATAATAGAGGCAATACCCAGTTCTTTACGAACAATTTTAAAGAAATTACTTACAGTTAATTCCCCTGTTGCCAAACCGCGAATAATTAAGGTGCTGGCTTGGCTACCTGCATTACCGCCGGTATCTGTAAGCATGGGTATAAAGGTTACCAAAATGGGAATAGCCACAAAAGCATTCTCAAAAGAGCCAAGAATTAAGCCGTTGAGCATGCCGGTAACCATGAGCAGCAACAACCATACAAAACGCTTTTTGGTATGTTCTATTACGCTGGTTTCTAAGTAGCCTTGCTCGGAAGGGGATACCGCTGCCATGATGGCAAAGTCTTCGCTGGCCTCTTGTTGTGAAATATGGAGCATATCGTCCATGGTGATGGCACCAACAGCTCTGCCTTCTTTATCCACCACAGGCAATACAAGCAAGCCCATATCTCGCATCATATGCAATGCTGTTTCTTGGTCGCTATCGGTACTTACAGATACAGGGTGCTTTTGTTCAATATCTTGCAAAAGCAAACCATCCTCACTATCTAAGATCTCGGCTAATTCTATGGTGCCCAGCAATTTGCCACCCGGTGAAATTACAAAGCAGGATAATAAAATTTCATTTTGCCTGCGTTGTTTACGTATATGTTGCAGTGCGTCTTGCACGGTCATGGTATTTTTAAGCAATATCATATTGGTAGACATAATGCTCCCACAAGATTCCTCCGGATACTGCAAAAAGCGGTTGATTTCTTCACGCTTTTCCTTAGGCAAAATACTCAGTATTCTACGCACTACATTGGCAGGCAATTCGTCTAAAATTTCTACGGCATCATCACTTTCCATGTTGTGCACAATGGCGTGCAAGTCTGTATCCTGCATGGCGTTGATGAGTTCTATTTGTTGGTCTAAATCCAAATAGGAAAACACCTCTGCCGCCGTGTCTTTCTCTAAAAAGCGAAAAAATGAAAGCTGCTCATTTTTTTCTAAACTTTCCAGCAGTTCTGCTGTTTCGGCAGCAAACAGTGTACCTACAATTTCTCGTAAGCCGGTGATATTGCGATTTTTGATGAGCATTCTAATTTCTTCTATTTTATCTAACATGGCAATTTTTCCTCCCACAAACATATTTATCATACACATTCTATATACAATTGTAAACAATAAACTCTTATCAGTAATTATTTTACTTCAGAATTTGATATGATTTTCCATATTTCTAAACAACGGAACCAATATTTAATACTCTCCTTATGGCTCGCGCTTTTTATTCTTGAATATGTAAGATATTCTTGTATCAAATGGTGCAGCAAACTCTTTGATTGGATTGTTTTTATACTCTCATTCAAAGTAAACCCTTCCTATTGCTGGTACATTATAAATCTGCCATTCAAGAAGATTCTATATTTTTAGTTCAGAATTTGGTATGTTTTTGCAGAATTTCAGGTATTCACAAACGATAATTTTGTATAAAATGTAAATAAATAAAATATAATATACATTTTGGAGGTATCTATGAAAAAAGTATTATCTATTTTGCTTGTTTCCCTACTGTTATTGGGCGGCATTGCTTTGGCAGAAGAACCAGCCCCCACCGGCAAATTGGTACTTTACAGCCCATTAACCACCAGCATGATTGAAAACATGCTCTCTATGTTTGAAAAAGAAACCGGTATTGAAACCGAGTGCTTAGCCATGGGTACAGGCGATGCTTTGAAAAGAATTATTTCTGAAGCAGAAAACCCACAAGCAGATATTTTGTGGAGTGGCACCATTGGCACTGTAGGTAGCAATGGCGAATATTTCCAAAATTACACCTGCGCTAACGAAGACGCATTCTACCCACCTTACAAAAACGTAGAAGGCAATCTGACCCGTTTTGACTGCGTACCTTCTGTAATTATGATCAATACCGACCTTATTGGCGATATTGAAATCAAAGGTTACAAAGATTTATTAAAACCGGAGCTCAAAGGCAAAATTGTATTTGCAAACCCACAAGCTTCTTCCTCTTCTTTTGAACATTTGGTAAACATGCTCTATGCAATGGGTACCGATGGCCAACCCAACGGCTGGGACTATGTAACAGAATTCTGCAAGCAATTACCTAAGGGCACCGTAAACAGCTCCTCTGCTGTATACAAGGGCGTAGCTGACGGCGAGTATGCAGTAGGCTTAACCTTTGAACAAGGCGCAGCTACCTATGTATCTCAAGGCAATATTAAATTGGTTTACATGGAAGAGGGCGTAATTATCCGTGGCGATGGTGTTTATATTGTAAAAGATTGTAAAAACCTGCATAGTGCACGTGCATTTGTTGACTGGCTCACAAGTTATGATGCACAAAACTATATGAACAGCACACAATTTAGACGCACCATTCGTACAGACGTACCTGAAACCGAAAATATGGCAAGCATGACTTCTATCAATGTAATTGAAGATGATGAAAAAATTGCTTCTGCCAACAAAAAAGAATGGGTAGAAAAATTCCAAGAAATTTTAATTGAAGCAGCTGAATAACAGCACACATTAACGGGCCGAAAAGGCCCGTTTATTATAAAAGGAGATTCAACATGAGTGTAGCCATAGATATTAAAGATGTTTGTAAAAAATACGAAAACCTTACCATTATTCCACAGCTTTCTGCCCACATTCAAAACGGTGAGTTTTTTACGCTTTTGGGCCCATCCGGTTGTGGTAAAACCACTTTGCTTAGAATGATTGCGGGCTTTAACAGCATTGAAGCCGGCGAAATTGCCTTTGACGAAACCGTAATTAACAATTTACCTGCCCATAAGCGAAACATTGGTATGGTATTTCAAAGTTATGCTATCTTCCCCCATTTAACAGTAGAAGAAAACGTTGCCTATGGTTTGAAAATTAGAAAAGAAGGAAGCAAACAAATCAAAGAAAAAGTAGATAAAATATTAAAGCTTATTAAAATTGACGAATACAGAGATAGACTTCCTTCCAAACTTTCCGGTGGGCAACAACAACGTGTAGCCTTGGCGCGCGCCATTGTAATTCACCCCAAAGTATTGTTGATGGACGAACCACTCTCTAACTTAGATGCCAAGTTGCGTATAGAAATGCGTAGTGTAATTAAAGACATACAACACCAGATTGGCATTACCACTGTATATGTAACCCACGATCAAGAAGAAGCCTTGGCCATTTCTGACCGCATTGCCGTTATGAACCATGGCGAAATTCAACAGATAGATAGCCCTGAAAATATTTATTCCAGACCCTTTAACGTATTTGTAGCTTGCTTTATTGGCCATTCCAACTTATTTAAAGCTACCGTTTCCATGGGTGAACAAGCAGAATTGCTATTTGCCAACGGCTATCGCTTGCCTATGCAAGGCTTAGCCAACGTTAAAGATGGCCAGGAAGTGATTGTAGGTGTGCGCCCCGAAGAATTTAGCGTTGCCAAAGAAGGCTTGCCTTGCACCATTAAGAGCAATACCTTCCTTGGTAGATACAACAACTATTTCTTAGATTTTGAAGATACCTTTATAGTGCCAAACCAAGCCAGCATAGAGTTCTCTCAAGATCTTGGCCATGCAGATACCATGTACCGCCCCGGCGATGTATTATACCTGGTACCAAACGCAAAAAAAATCAATGTATTTGACGCCACTACACAAGAAAGTTTAATAAAGGATGTGCCAAAATATGCGTAAATTGAAATTCGATTTTTGGACCATTGTAACAATAGGAATTATTGCCGTATTTGCATTGTTTTTAATCTACCCTTTGGCAAGTTTATTTATCAACAGCTTCCAAGAAGAAGCCACCAATGCATTTACATGGGAAAACTTTACCAAGTTCTTCTCTAAAAAATATTACTATCGCAGCTTGCTCCAAAGCTTAAAGCTTACTTTTTGGGTAACCATTATTTCTCTATTGGTAGGCGTGCCTGTGGCATACTTTATGTCTTTCTTTAAAATTAAAGGTAAACCCATCGTCGAGATTTTAATCATTATTTCCATGATGAGCCCTAACTTTATTGGTGCATATTCTTGGATATTGATGCTTGGCCGCTCTGGCATTATTACCAAATTCTTCCAGAACCAACTGGGTATCAACTTGCCTTCTATTTATGGTTTTGGCGGTATGTTGCTGGTATTTACCTTAAAGCTTTACCCCTTTATTTACATGTATGTATCCGGCGCATTCAAAAAGGTAGACGTAGCCATTTACGAGGCTGCCGAAAGTCTTGGCTGCAACGGTGTAAAAAAAGTGTTTACAGTTGCTTTGCCCCTTGTAACCCCTACTGCCGTTGCCTCTGCCCTGTTGGTGTTTATGAACTGCATGGCAGACTTTGGTACACCTGCTTTGATTGGCGAAGGCTATGATGTATTGCCGGTAAAAATCTACATGGAATTTGTTGGCGAATCCGGCGGTTCTGCACACTTTGCCTCTGCCATGGCCCTACTTATGGTAGTAATTACCGCAGTGCTATTCTTGCTTCAAAAATTCTATGTAAACAAAAAATCCTTTACCATGAGTGCAATGCGCCCCGTACAACCCAAAAAAGCCAAAGGCTTTGGTGGTTTTGCCATGCACGCATTCATTTACTGCCTGGTAGCTCTTTCCATTGTGCCGCAATGTGTAGTGGTTTGGACTTCCTTCCGTAAAACACACCAGCAATCCTTTGTGCCCGGCTATACCTTTGAAAGCTACCAAAAAGTATTTAATACAGCACTTTCCAGCATAGCCAACACCTACTTGTATTGTGCCATTGCACTTGCTATAATCATTATATTAGGTATATTTATTTCTTATTTATCTGTAAGAAAAAGAACATGGGTAACCAATACTTTGGATACTTTGGCCATGTTCCCTTATATTGTACCCGGTTCTGTGCTTGGTATTACTTTACTATTGGCCTTCAACGGCAAAGGCGACCCCTTGGTGCTTTCCGGTACGGCTGTGATACTCATTATATCCTTGGTAATACGCAGACTGGCCTATACATTGCGTTCCAGCTCTGCCATTCTTTACCAAATCAGCCCCAGTATAGAAGAAGCTGCCATTTCTCTTGGTGATGCGCCCTCCAATGCCTTCTTTAAAGTAACTTTAAAAATGATGTTGCCCGGTGTAATCTCTGGCGCTATATTGAGTTGGATTACACTCATTAACGAGTTGAGCAGCTCTGTAATGTTATATACTGCACGCACAAGAACCATATCCGTTGCCATTTACAACGAAGTTATACGCGCAAGCTATGGTACTGCAGCAGCACTGGCAAGCATATTAACGCTTACCACAATTGTTTCTCTGCTGGTATTTTTTAAACTAAGTGGTGGCAAAGACATCACCATGTAGCTTGTAGGAGCAGATTATGAGCAAAAATGTAAAATTAAAATTTAAGGATGAATTGCGCAATCAATTGATTCAACACAGCATCATTCTCTTTCTTATTTTAATTGCATTTTTGCTCTTTCTTTTTTACTTTATATTTTTGCACAATATAAAAAAGAACACTGCAAATAAACTGCATATACTTGCCATGCAAAGCCAAAGCTTGTTGCAAAAAAGCCATGCCTTTGCAGAACAATTTATCCATAGCACAGACATACCCTTCTATGTGCGCAACAAAAACTATCGGGCTGAAATAAACCAAAACCTATATAACTTTAAAAATGCACAATACCTAAAACCTCAAATTTATATACTAAACCAAAAACATGAGCTTTTGTTTAGCACACAAACCCAAGCAAGCCAGAAACAAAAAACCTTAGAAAACTTAGCACTAAAATTACCAAAGCACCGAGCTTCTGCACAAGGGCATTTTTTATCTTTATTTTCATATGAAAACCAACACGAAGCGCAATATTATATGTATTGCACAAGCCCCCAAGGCAACAGCCTTGTATTGGTATTTGACGCAAGCACATTTAGCAACCTAATGCAACCAAAATATACTCTACAAATATGCGACCAATACCAAAGCGTACTTGTAAGCAACCAAAACACCTTTATAGCAGAGCACGGAAAAATGCGTAAACTGCCTGCACAAAGCAACATCAAAGTAGAGGGCAAATACTACTACACACTTTCCCAAGGCTTGGGCTTTGATTTAACACTGCATATTTTTGCTTCTTTAGAAGAAATCTATGCCAACTTTACGCGCCCCATATATATGAGCGTTCTTTTATTTGTTGTTTTTATTCTGATTATTTTACAAAGCAGTAAAAGTTTTGCAAGCAAAAAAACAAAGATTATTTATGAAATTGTAGATGCCCTGCAAGCCAGTAAAAACCACGGCCTTGCAAAGCTGAACATACAAAGCCAGGACGAGTTTTCTGTAATTGTACAAACTTATAACGAAATGGTAGACAGCATACAGGCTTTAATGCACAAAAATATAGAAATTACCAAAGAAACACAAGAAGCAAAAATAAAGCAGTTGGAAAGCGAGTTTAACCCCCATTTTCTGTTTAATACCTTAGAAAATATTCGCTTTATGGTGCGCCTAAACCCTGCCGCCGCCGAGGAAATGGTGCAACGATTAAGCCAGTTGTTGCGTTATAGCATAGCAGATGAAGCAGACTTCGTATTATTAAGCCAAGACCTTGTATATACCGAAAACTATTTGAAAATTTTACAATTCCGTTTTGGTGAAAGGTTAAGCTACAGTATTCGTAACCTTGCCCCCAACCAAACACATATACCCAAATTGATTATGCAACCCATGATAGAAAACAGTGTGAAGTACGGTTTGCAAAGCAAAGAAAATATACATATACAGGTAGATATTACTGCCCAAAACCAAATGTTGCACATTTGCATAAGCGATAATGGCGGTGGCTTTACCAAAGAAGCGTTAGAAACCGTATTACAAAGTATGCAAGAAAATAAGCGCTCCAGCCATATTGGTTTAAGCAATGTGCAAAAGCGTATACAGTTGCTATATGGCAAAGAATATGGTTTACATATACAAAACGAAGAGAATATAGGTAGCACTATTACACTCACCCTACCCTTGGAGGCAACATGCTAAAAGTAATTATTGTAGAAGACGAAGTGATGATTCGCAACGGGCTTGCTTGCACATTACCTTGGCAAGCCATGAACTGTATTGTAGTAGATATTGCCAAAGATGGCGAAGAAGGCCTTCAAAAAATTATGGAGCATAAGCCTGATATTATACTAAGCGATATACAAATGCCAAAGTGCAACGGTTTGGAAATGGTAGAAAGGGCGCAAAAACAGGGTTATGTTTTTCACACCATATTCTTAACCAGCTATTCTGATTTTAACTATGCTAAAAAAGCCATTGACCTGCAATGTGCGCAATATTTACTAAAACCGCTTAACGAGGCAGAATTGGCAGCTGTAGTACAAAAAATTCAAGAACAACAAAGCCTTACCCCAACAAACAATTCTACATTATTGCCGCTGGAACAGGATTATGAACATTTTATGCAATACAGCGGCAACCTGTATGTACAAAAATGTTTACAATATATTCAGTTGCATTATATCGGCAAATGCAATATTGCCCATATTGCAGATACTTTAAAAATCAGCAGCAGTTATCTGAGCCGTAAGCTAAAAGAAGAATTACACTATGGATTTTTAGATATTGTATCCATAGTACGGCTATACCACGCCTTGCAACTATTAAAGCAACAAAGCTATAAAATTTATGAAATTGCAGAGCAATGCGGTTTTAATGACTATAAGCATTTTTGCATTGTGTTTAAAAAATACATGCAATGTAGCCCCAGCAAATTTAAAATATGAATCCCTTTACTTTTCAGTAGAGGGATGTTTTTTACCGCCGGCTTCATATATAACAATCAAAAATCAAATACCGGCAATTACATACTACAATATAAAAACATTTTACCACCCGATTTGCACACCCGTTTTTCAAACACAATATAAACAGGGTATTTACTGCAACACTTCAATATTACAACAAAAAGCCCTTTGCAAGTACATTTTGCAAAGGACTATGTTTTTTAAAAATAAAAAAAGCACAAAGTGCTTATATGGAGCGGGTGATGGGAATCGAACCCACGTAGCCAGCTTGGAAGGCTGGAGCTCTACCATTGAGCTACACCCGCATGCTGCACCAATGCTAACATAGATACAAAAATGGAGCGGTAGACGAGATTCGAACTCGCGACATCCACCTTGGCAAGGTGGCACTCTACCAGCTGAGCTACTACCGCATATGTTGGTGCGGGCGAAGAGACTTGAACTCCCACGTTTTACAACACTAGATCCTAAGTCTAGCGCGTCTGCCATTCCGCCACGCCCGCAAAAAAAGATGGTGATCCATCGGAGATTCGAACTCCGGACACCTTGATTAAAAGTCAAGTGCTCTACCGACTGAGCTAATGGATCATGTGATTGGCAGGGGTAGCAGGATTTGAACCTACGAGTGCGAGAGTCAAAGTCTCGTGCCTTACCGCTTGGCTATACCCCTATGAATAGCATATGGAATTAAAATGGGGTGAGTAGTGGGACTTGAACCCACGACATCCAGAGCCACAATCTGGCGCTCTACCACTGAACTATACCCACCATGGCACGCCTGAAGGGATTTGAACCCCTGACCCACGGCTTAGAAGGCCGTTGCTCTATCCAACTGAGCTACAGGCGCATAAGGAACGACCTAACATTCCGTGTAACACGAACATCGTGCTGACAAGTAAAGATATTATCACATTGTTCGTGTTGTGTCAAGTATTTTTTATAGTTTTTTATAAAAATAATCAAAAAATATTCTGCTATTTATAGGCGTACTCCACAAAGGCTGTAAATACAGTGCTTCACAGCCTTTGTGAAAAAAATTATTGTTCCAATTCGTCTAACTCTGCAAGCTCTACACCCATAGTGTCTACTACAATTTTTTCAATCACAGGGGGATTAATGGGCCTATCCATTGCACCGGTAGGAAGCTTTGCCATAGCGTCTACTACATCCATACCTTCTACCACTCTACCAAAGGCAGCGTACTGCCCATCTAAAAACTGGCTGTCTTCATGAACAATAAAAAATTGAGAACCTGCACTGTTAGGCTCGTTGGTTCTTGCCCAAGAAATAACTCCACGCATATGGCTCAAAGGATTCTTAAAACCATTGCTTGCAAATTCACCTGTTATAGCATAGCCGGGGCCACCTGTGCCTTGCCCCAAGGGGTCGCCGCCTTGCACCATAAAGCCTTTGATAATGCGGTGAAAAATAACATCTTTATAAAAATCCTTTTGTGCCAAACTTACAAAATTGGCAACCGATTGGGGCGCAATTTGCGGGTATAAGTCCAGCACGATATCCCCCATATCTTTGATGGTGATGGTTGCTCTGATTGTTACCTCTTCTTTAGGCACTAATTCTGTATTTTCTGCCAATGCAAAAGAGAACAATAAACCTACACAAAGGAATACGCCGAGTAATTTTTTCATAATACATAACCTCCATTCTTTGCTATTATAACACAGTCCATGGCTGTTGAAACGCAAAAACACAGCTCATGTGTAACAAGATAAGCTTCTTTTGTAAAAAGTGCAAAAATTGGCTTTTATACAACTGTATTTGTTACAAAAAATTGACGAAGCGCACAAAATGTTGTAAAATACATTCGTTTATTATACGCATTTGTAGGAGGAATTCGTTTGGCTTGTATTGTTGCAAAATTTGGTGGTAGCTCACTTGCCAATGCGGCACAGTTTCAAAAGGTAAAGCATATACTTTCCTTAGACAAGCGCCGTTTATTTATTGTGCCCAGTGCACCCGGCAAACGTTTTGCAGGCGATAGCAAAGTAACGGATTTACTTTTACACTGCTATGCCTTACACCAAAATGGCGAAAACATTGAAGCTTGCTTTGCAGAAATAGAGCAGCGTTTTTTGGAAATAGCCAAAGACCTTGGCTTGCATTCCGCCATTAAGCAGGAACTTGCCACTGTAAAGCGAAACCTTCTCAACGGTGCAAGCAAAATGTATGTAGAAAGTCGCGGCGAATACCTCAACGGTATATTGCTTGCTGAATACTTAGGCTATACATTTTTTGACCCCAGCAATGCCATCTATTTTTTTGACAATGGTAAGTATGATAGCGAACTGAGCAACCGTATGCTTGCTGAAGCCCTTTCTACATTAGAAAACGCAGTTATCCCCGGCTTTTATGGCAGAAAACAAAACGGAGATATTCAAACCTTCTCTCGTGGGGGGAGCGATATTACTGGCGCAGTAGTTGCAAGAGCATTGTGCGCTGATGTATACGAAAACTGGACCGATGTGAGCGGTTTCTTAATGGCAGACCCCGGTATTGTAGAAAATCCATTAGAAATTATGGAGCTAAGCTACAAAGAATTGCGTGAGCTATATTACATGGGAGCAAATGTATTGCATGCCGATGCCATATACCCCGTGCAAAGAGCCTGTATATCCACCAATATACGCAACACCAATTTGCCCGAACACCCCGGCACTTTAATATTGCATTCCGCGCAAGAAAAGAAAAAACGCAGAATTATTACCGGTATCGGTGGCAAGGCCGGCTTTGGTATGATCAATATAGAAAAATCTATGATGCACCATGAAATCGGTTTTGTTATGCGCTCTATGCAAGCACTGTATGAATACCAAATTCCTTGCGAGCACATGCCCAGCAGTATAGACAGCATTAGCTTTGTTGTAGATGACACCTTGCTCTGCGAAAAACAAAATGCGCTTTCTGTGCGTTTACAAGAATTGGTGCAAGCCGATAAAATTACCGTGTTGCATGATGTAGCGTTGCTTTCCATTGTGGCAAGCGAGCAAATACAAGAACCCGAAAATTACGGCAAAATATTTAAGGCCTTAGAACAAAACCATATCCCCGTGCTTTGTGTAAGCCAAGCCGGTACATCCCTCAGCACCGTAATAGGTGTGCCTGCACAGCACTATAAAAATGCAATACGTGCAATTTATAAAGAATATATGGGCGTTTAAAACCCAATTGGAGTAAACTATGGAATATAATGATAGAATTTTTAGAATGAGTATACCCGCGTTAGAGGAATTTACCTGCGTTGCCAGCAATGCCATTAAAGGTGCGCTTTGTAGCTTTGGTATCGCCTTGGATATTTTGGATGATGTATGCATTGCAAGCAAAGAAGCCATTTACAGTTTGCGTAACCAAGTTGCCAAAGCAGACAATATTCAAATTGAATGTACCCATGTAGACAAAGGCTTTATTGTAGAGTTTACCTCTCTTTCTGCCCATGTACGCGAACACTGCAATTGTTGCGACAACGATCTAACCCGTGGTATTTTAGAAACCTTGATACCCAAATGCAATATACTGTGCGATGAACGCGGTATTTTTTGCATAACATTTTTCTTCCCAAACACTGAGGCGTAAAAATGACACAAGATACACTGCAAAAGCTGTTGGTTCAATATGCAAAACAGCCAAGCCCTGACCTGTTGGAAAGTTTAACAGAGGGTTTTATTGGTATACCCAAAGCCATTGCAGCAAAATTTACCGGCCATGGTATAGAATATGATGATTTGTTGCAAGTAGGAAGCATTGCCCTTATGAAGGCTATACAGCGTTTTGACCCCGGCATGGGTTATAAATTCATTACCTACGCTACGCCTACCATTGTTGGCGACCTGCGCAACTTTATTAGGGATAAAAGCAATTTAATCAAAGCCAGCAGAAGTACCAAGAACCTGCTTTATAATATGAATAAAGTGAAGGATCACTTTGTACAAGAAAACTACCGTGAACCAAACTTGCAAGAGCTTGCAGAACTGATGCAGGTGGATAAAAACGAACTGATGGAGGCTTTGCTTGCGCAAAATTCTACCAATGTAAGTAGCTTAGATGCCAGCATAGATGATGAAAGCAGCGACAGCTTGTCTGCTTTTATCGGCTATGAGGAGCAAGGCTATATCAATATAGAAAATGAAGGCCTTATGGAATGGATCAAAAGCCACACCAGTAGCCAGGAATTTCAACTTTTGCAATACCGCTTTATGCACAACCTAAGCCAAAGAGATACCGCAAAATTGCTCAAGGTTTCTCAAATGCAAGTGAGCAGATTAGAAAAGCGTATTTTTTTAAGGTTGCGAGAACATATTAACGAAATACAATAAGGGGAATACATGTTTAAATTTGGTAAAAAAAAGCAAAATCAAAGCGCTATGCCTGCGCCTTCTTTTGCACCCAATACACACACCCCTTTTACACAAAAGCAAGGGTTTGGTACAGCGCAACAAATACCCATCATGCCTACACCCCCTGCCAATAACCCTTTTGTAAACAATCCTTTTATGCAAGGGCAAGCGATGCCAAATGCTATGCCCGGGCATGCTGTGCCACCTATGGCAAACATGCAAGGTAGCATGCCGCCTATACAGAACGCAGCAAATATTGCGCCACCTTTTATGCCACAAGGTGCCGTACCCAACTCCCCTTTTGCAATGCCTGCTACACCTGCACCACCCGTACAACACCCCCCTGTGCAAGAGCCACAACCTATGCCTGTGCCAAGGTACTATAAGAAGCCTACTTCACCTTGGGTGCGTTTGTTAAGCGTAATGCTTATGATTTCTGCATTGGGCTTTTTAAGCTATTACGTGTATAGAATGATTGTACCTGCCGGCGACCAATATGCCACCGTGCAAAAGGCAAGCTACGGCCAAAGCTATGATGGGCAAGTGCTCATTATACGGGATGAAGTGGTGTTTGATGATGAAGGTATTACCGATATAGAATATATTTCCAAAGAGGGTAGCCAAATTGGCTTAACAGAGCTGGTTGCCCACGTATATACCTCCGGTTACAGCGACAGAGAACGTAGAGCACTACAAAACTTTCGCGACCAAATCAAACGCTACCAAATAGAGCTGTTAACCACAGAAAGTACATTTGACCAAAAAATGAACCGTTTGGTAGGCGATGTAAATGCCCGTGCCTTAGAAGTGCGCAATATTGTACAAGGTGAAAAAGGCAATATGGTGAACCTGGAAAAAGACCTTGCAGCCTCTTTACAGGCACGCCAAGACTATTTTAGAGAAAAATACGCCGAAGACCAACGCTTGAGTCGTTTGTATGATGATGAAACCACCCAGCTGAAACGTATAGAAAGTTGGAAAAAACAAAACAACAGCAATGTTGCCGGCACTTTGAGCTTTTATACCGACGGCTATGAATATGGCTTACAGATCGGCGAAATAGAAAACTACTCTCCCTCTTACGTGCAAAGGCTAATCAACGGTCAAAAACCGGAAGAAAGTGCCGGCCGCAGGGGTAAGAGCGATATTTATCGCATTGTGCGCAGCAATGAATGGTATGCGCTGATGATTATACAAAACAGCACATGGAACCCTGTGCAAAACAGTGTATTAGACCTTACCTTGCACCAATTCAGTGATATTAGCGTACAAGCTACCATTGTAAGTTTTGCAAGAACCGGTAACCAATTGTTATTGCGTTTGCGTGTAAATTCCGATATTAACCCAATTTTATATACCCGTAACAGTAAGGCGCGCATAGGGCAATATGCTTCCGCATTGGCAGTACCCAACCGTGCCATTCACGAACAAGACGGAACCACCGGTGTAGTGGTTGTAGCAGACACTAAAAAACTCTTTGTGCCTTGCGAAATTATACAAAAACAAGATGGCCTTACATTTATTAGGCCACAGCACAACAACACCTTATTTGAAGGGCAAAGCATATTATTGTTTTAGAGGCAGTATGACACATGAAGAACTAAGCGTGCGCCTGCAAAATATACAGGCAGATATACAGCGTTTGGCTTGGGATGCCAAGCAAACACAGTTGGTTGCCGTAAGCAAAACGGTAGATGCCGCCACCACCAACATGCTCTGTGAGCACGGGCAGTTTTTAATAGGTGAAAACCGTGTACAAGTAATTCAACAAAAACTCCCTAACTTAGACAAACGGCTACAATTACACTTTATTGGGCGTTTGCAAACAAATAAAATTAGGTATATAATAAAAGATGTATCTTTATTTCATTCTATAGATAGGCCGCATTTGGCAGAAGAATTGAATGCTGTAGCTTTGCAAAACAATCTTTGTAAAGATGTATTATTGCAAGTAAACATAGGGGAAGAAAAACAAAAAGCCGGCTTTGCCAAAGAAGAAGTGATAGACTTTTTGCAAAAAGCAAGCCAATACAATGGCCTGCACTTCCGTGGGCTGATGGCTATTTTACCCTTTATAGAAAACGAAATAGAGCTTGCCACATATTTTAAACAAATGCGCCAGCTATTTGACCATATCAAAGAATTGGCACCCAATAATGTAGACATGCACTTTTTATCCATGGGTATGACCCACGATTATAGCATTGCCTTACAAGAAGGCGCAAATATGCTAAGAATAGGATCGGCAATTTTTCATGAGTAGGAGATCACAAGTGGAACAACAATATAATCCAATGTATGCACAACAAAACGCATACCCCAACGGCTATGCGCAAGCAAATCCCTATGGAATGCCCGAGCAAGCCTATCCCGGTGCCCCATACAATACAGGCCAAGCCAATGCGCCCTATGCACCCGGTTATGACCAAATGCAGCAAGCACCCGTTCAAAATAACGGCTATGATTATATGCAGCAAGCACAAAATGCAGGTATGGATTATAACCAAGCCTACGGCAATGCAGAATATGCTAACCCTATGTATGCAAACCCTGCCTATAAGCCTATGGCAAGACATAGCGCAAACCAAGGCAACCGTTTTGCAGGCATAAAAGATGGTGTAAAGTCGTTGCCGAACAAAATGAGTGAGGGTTTGAAATCCTTTTTTGCCAAGTTCAAAAAAGAAAGCCCTGCACCAAATGCAAATACCTATATGCAAGAGGCCTATATACAAACACAAATACCTGTGCAAGCGCCTTTTACACCTGCACCACAATACGCCTATGCAGATAACAGCAACATGCCTGCTGTTGATAATACACAGGAAATCTTTCCCACCACAGAAATTATTATTACCCAAAGTGCAAAAGATTGCCCCGATATGATTCGCAGGTTAAACAATCCATTTATTTCTATTGTGAATATGGAAGAATTACCCGAAGATGAATATCGTATTGCGTACAACATTTTGCTTGGTGCCAAATTGGCCTTGCGCTATAATTTATTTAAATGTGGCCGTGGCATCTTCTTGTTAGCACCCGGCAAAGTAACCATCGGTATGAACGAGGTAACACGAGGCATTGTAGAAAAACTAAGCCGTGAAAACGCACCTTATACACAACAAGCAAGGTACTACGAACCAAACACCAATGCTTACCCACGTTCTGGCAGCTTTGGTGCTTACAGATAGGAGCCGATATGTTTATAATAGCAAGAATAATACTCACTGCTTTGCGTTGGTATTCTTATGCCTTATTTATATATGTAATATTAGAATACATACAACCGCATCATAAAATAACAAATATATTGCGTGGTATATGCGAACCCGTGCTTATAAAGGTACGAAAGGTTTTATATAACGCCTTCCCTTCCTTATATAAGTTGCCACTTGATATTTCGCCTTTGGCTGTGTATTTTTTAATACAAATACTATCCCGTATAGTATGGATGCTTTTTAGGCTATAATGCAAAACCAAGACAGATTAGTAGATTTAGCACAAAAAGCGCATAAACATGGGTTTGCCCATAGCGCATTTGTAAGTGAAGAGGCTCTTGCCCCTGCCATGCATATTGCCAAACAAGAAGACCTGCTCTGTAAAGCCTTTGGCGGCTACCCTGATGCAGAACGGCAAGTTCTTTGCTTTTACCATAAAGATGAAGAAGCCGCCCACCCCATTGCTTGCTTTGGCATAGAAAGCAAAGTTGCCTTAGAACATAGGCAAATACTGGGCAGTATATTGGCCTTAGGCTTAAAAAGAGATGTGCTGGGCGATATCGTATTAAGCGATTTTGGTGCCTATGTATTTTGTTTAGAAAGCATGGCTCAACACATTGCAGATTCTTTATTGCAGGTAGGCAGGCAAAGTGTGCAATGCAAGGTGTTTGATACTCTTCCGGAAATTAGTACCATTGCCGGCCAAGAACAGCGCTTTACTGTGGCAAGCCCACGCCTTGATGCAGTGCTTGGCGCTGTGCTTCACCTATCTCGCGGAGATGCAAGTGCGCTCATAGCACAAAGCAAAGTATACCTAAACCACGCTTTGCAAAGCAAGGCAGACAAACAAGTACAAGTAGGAGATAAACTCTCCATACGCGGCTTTGGTCGTTGCAAATTATTGCAAATAGGTACACCCACCAAAAAGAACAGAATACCCATTGTAGTAGAACAATTTTTAAAAAACAAAAAGAAATTTTAGGAGTGTAGTATGGAATTTGTACCCAAAAAAATAACAGTGGACACCATTGTTAACAAAGAATTCAATAGTGAAATGGATGGCTTTAATAAAGCCGAAGTAAATGCCTTTTTAGATGAAATTTGTGATTTTTTAGAATACCAAGAAAAAACACAAAACACTGCACCAGTTAGCCCAGCCGCTAACTTTGACAGCGCGGAAATTGCCAAAAGAGATGCAGAAATTGCCAGATTACAAGGCCTTGTAAAGCAAGCCCAAAGAGAATCTGCAGAAGCACGTGCAAAGTTGGAATTGGCACCAAAAAGCGAAGTGCAACTTGCCAGCGAACAAGCAACCAACCTTTTGGTAAACGCACAAAAAGTATATGATAAAACCGTCTCTGATGCCAACCAACGAGCAAACGAGATTATAAATAATGCACAAGCCGAAGCAGACAAGCAAATTGCAGGCTTAAGCGCACAAAGAGAGCAATTACAAGCAGACGTGGCAGACCTGCAAAACCGTTTTGCTGCCCACTTACAAAAGGTAGAAAACCTTATTGAAGAACAACGTGCACAAATTGCTGTATTAAAAGAAAGATCCCTATAGGAGAACGATTTTGGACGACAGTATAGGCTTTTCGAGCATATTGATAATGGCAGTTCTCATACTGCTATCCGGATTTTTTTCTGCAACAGAAACGGCGTTTTCTTCCCTCAACAAAAGTAAGCTAAGGGTATTGGAAAACCAAGGCAACAAACGTGCTACTAAAACGCTGGCACTGCTTGACGATTTTGATTCCATACTCAGCGTAGTACTTGTGGGCAATAACATTGTAAACATTGCTTTGGCATCTATATCCACACTGTTTTTTATACAGCTGGTTGGCAGGCATGGTTCTACCCTATCCACCATAGTAATTACTATTTTGGTGCTTGTCTTTGGTGAGATTACTCCCAAGAGCCTTGCCAAAGAAAATGCAGAAAAGTTTGCTTTATTTGTAACACCCACCATACAGTTTTTAAACAAAGTACTTACACCGGTAACCAAACTGTTTCAATGGTGGAAACATGCCATTGCTAAGTTATTTCATAATGAAGATAATGACAACACCATATCTGACGATGAATTGCTATCTATATTAGACGAAGCCACAGATCAAGGTGGTATAGACAGCATGGAAAGTACGCTCATTCGCAACGCCATAGAGTTCAGTGATGTAAAAGTCAGCGATATACTGGTGCCACGCACACAAATCAAGGCCATACATAAAGACGATAGTATTGAAGAAATTACCAAAGTGTTTGTAGAAACCGAGTTCTCTCGCCTACCTGTGTATGATGAAAGCTTAGATGATATTATCGGCACATTGCATTATAAAGACTTTATGAGCCATGTGCGCATACAAAAGCAGGCTTTGGTAAACTATATTCAACCTGCTATGTTTATTTCTGCCGGTAAAAATATACACGATGTATTGCAAACCCTGCAAAAAAATAAGCGTCACATTGCCATTGTTGCAGATGAATATGGCGGCACTATGGGTATCGTTACTATGGAAGATATTTTAGAAGAACTTGTTGGTGAAATTTTTGATGAAACCGATGAAATTCAAGAAAAAATCAGCCAAATAGACGATAAAAACTACCTCATTAATACTTCAGCAGAAATAGATGATATATTTGCTTACTTTAATATAGAAGAAGAAACCGAAGCAAACACTGTTGGCGGATGGATCAATGAAAAGCTCAATGCCATACCCAAAGTAGGTG
The DNA here is from genome assembly GCA_023396045.1 of Bacillota bacterium. Classification (GTDB taxonomy): domain Bacteria; phylum Bacillota; class Clostridia; order Christensenellales; family Aristaeellaceae; genus JAAZPT01. Next base: position 28,200 of record JAEWXD010000002.1, read on the forward strand.
ATCATTTTGCCAATGACGTTTACGAAGTACTGGTAACCAAGGCCGATGTAAAGCGCGCCTTAGAAATTAAATTAAGTTTAAAATAAAAATGCTCCCTTAGGGAGCATTTTTATTTGCAGTATATCTATTTTATATTTCTTAATAGAAAAATAGGATTATTGCTTTTTAAACACAACATCGTGTCCCACATAATGAATAACACTTTTCCCGTTTTCAAAATCACACAGTACACTTAAGCTTGTATAATTTTATATATTGTTCTCCATTGTTAATTTATGCAAAAAATACGCATTTTGCTGTTTATTAAAAGCAACATTTTGTTTTACGAATTTTTAGCATTATTTCATTTTTATATGAATACTTTGTTTTAAATTATGTGTAAAATGATAAAAAAATAATAATTAACAGACAACAAATTAAATAATTTATGAAAGCGGTCTGCTGATGCCGCAGTAAAAATTGTTATTATATAAACATTTCTCAAAATGCCTTAATTTACTTGTGTTGTATGAATTAAATATAGAACATCGTTTATTATTTTCCACTACAACAACGAATTCACATTGTAATCAATTATTGTATTGCTAAAATAAAAACGTTATTATTTAACCATTTGCGTAAACTTACGCACAAAAAAATAGTAGCCGCTATCATTTTTTTGCTTAAAATAAGCTATTTAACAATATTTTACAGAAGTATTGATTAAAATATTCAGTTAATTCAAATTAACTTTGCAAAAATATTTTTATACTTATGCTATAATAATTTTAACAAAAAACAAAAATAGTGGAGGTTCGCTTATGGCTTTCAAGCAAGAACAGTACGATGAACTGATGCAAGTTATTCAAGAAAATAGGCAAACACCTGGCCCTATAATGCCAGTTTTACAAAGAGCACAGGAAATATTTGGTTGTGTACCGGAGGATGTACAAAAAATCATAGCCAAAGAATTACATGTACCCCTTGCCGATATTTACGGCGTGGTTACTTTCTATGCCCAATTTACACTTAAACCCAGAGGGCAATACACCATATCCGTATGCATGGGTACCGCTTGCTATGTAAAGGGTTCAGAAGCAGTGCTGAACCGTTTATCCAAAGAATTGAACGTGCCCATTAACGGTACAACAGCCGATGGCAAGTACACCTTGCTTGCCACCCGTTGCCTGGGTGCTTGCGGCCTTGCCCCTGTTATGACCATAGGCCATGAGGTGTTTGGCAGGCTTAAAGCAGACGACATACCAAAAATACTGGCAGAACACAATGCAAAGCATAGCGCATAAGCAGAGAGGGTATTTCTATGAAAAAAACAATTGCAGAATTACAAGAAATCAGAGAACAAACGCTGCAGAACATTTTATTGCGCACCCATGCCGGTAGCCAAATACGCGTTATTGTAGCAATGTCTGACTGTGGTATAGCAGCCGGCGCAAGGGAAGTTTGCAAAGCTTTTGTAGAAGAAATTAAGCGCAGAAATCTTAGCCATGTAAGCGTTACGCAACAAGCTTGCCAAGGCACTTGCCATTTAGAACCCATGGTGGAAATCCATGTAGAAGGGCAAGATGTAGTAAGCTATGTAAAAATCAAGCCTGAATACGTTGCCAAAATTGTAGAAGAACATATTGTTAACGGCAAGGCTGTAAAAGAGTACACCCTATAAAGCAGGAGGAAAATATGGAATACTATCGTTCACACGTGCTGGTATGCGGGGGCACCGGTTGCACCTCGTCTGGCTCTCCCAGCTTAATTAGCCGTTTTCAAGAACAATTGGCAGAACACAAATTAGAAAACGAAATTAAAATAGTCCGCACCGGTTGCTTTGGTTTATGCGAAGCCGGCCCGGTGGTTATTATATACCCGGAAGGCACTTTTTATAGCAGGGTAAAATTAGAAGATGTAGATAGAATTGTAAGCAAGCATTTATTACACGGTGAAATTATAGAGGATTTAATCTATAAACACGAAGAGCAGGCAGGCACAGGCGAAATAAAACATTCCATTGATGAAATGCCGTTTTACAAAGACCAAATGCGTATTGCCCTGCAAAACTGTGGCCGTATAGACCCGGAACAAATTGATGAATACATTGCTTTTGACGGCTACAAAGCCTTAGAAAAATGCCTCACACAAATGACGCCTGACCAAGTAGTACAAGAAGTAATAGATTCCGGCCTACGTGGCAGGGGTGGCGGCGGTTTTTCTACCGGTACAAAGTGGAAATTTACAGCCGGTGTAAAGGCAGAGCAAAAATATATTGTATGTAATGCAGACGAAGGCGACCCCGGCGCATTTATGGATAGATCCATACTGGAAGGCGACCCTCATTCCATTATTGAAGCCATGAGCATTGCCGGCTATGCCGTTGGTGCAAGCGAAGGCTATGTATATGTGCGTTATGAGTACCCCATTGCTGTAAAGCGTTTACAGATTGCCATTGACCAAGCCCGTGAATATGGTCTGCTTGGCAAAAATATATTCGGTACAGATTTTAGCTTTGATATGTTTGTCCGCTTGGGTGCGGGTGCATTTGTATGTGGCGAAGAAACAGCCTTAATGACTTCTATTGAAGGCAACCGTGGTGAGCCGCGCCCACGCCCTCCATACCCGGCCATCAAAGGTTTATGGCAATGCCCCACAGTTGAAAACAACGTAGAAACCTTTGCCAACATTCCACAAATTATCAACAAGGGCGCCGCTTGGTATAAGGGCATAGGTACCCCCAACTGTGCCGGCACAAAGGTATTTGCCTTGGGTGGTAAAATTAACAATACAGGGCTACTTGAAATCCCTATGGGTACTACATTGCGTAAAGTTATTTACGATATTGGTGGCGGTATTCCCAACGGCAAAAAATTCAAGGCTGTACAAACCGGCGGGCCATCCGGTGGCTGTATTCCGGAAAGCATGTTAGACACGGCCATAGACTTTGACTCCTTGGTGCGCATAGGCTCCATGATGGGTAGTGGCGGTATGATTGTTATGGACGAAGACAACTGTATGGTAGACATTGCTCGTTTCTATCTGGATTTTACCGTAGATGAAAGCTGTGGCAAATGTACCCCTTGCCGTGTAGGTACACGCCGTATGCTTGAAATATTGCAACGCATTGTAGAGGGCAAAGGTCAAGAAGGCGATATAGAAAAATTAGAAGAATTGGGCAATATGATTAAGTCCACTTCCCTTTGCGGCTTAGGTCAAACGGCACCAAACCCTGTACTTTCTACCATTAAGCACTTCCGTCATGAATATGAAGCCCATATACGTGATAAAAAATGCCCTGCCCATCATTGCCAAGCTTTAAAGCAATACTATATACTCGGCAACTGTCGTGGCTGCACTGCTTGTGCAAGGGCTTGCCCTGTAGGTGCAATTACCGGCGCAGTAAAGGAACAACACAGCATAGACCAAAGCAAGTGCATTAAGTGTGGTGCTTGTATGGAAAAATGCCGTTTTGCTTCCATTGAAATTCGATAATTAGGAGGAAGAACGATGGCAGACCTCATCAAACTTACAATCGATGGTATTGAGGTAGAAGTACCCCAAGGAACTACCGTTCTGGAAGCCGCCGACAAACTGAATATTAAAATTCCAAGGCTTTGCTTTTTAAAAGAAATTAACGAAATCGGCGCTTGCCGTATGTGCGTGGTAGATACCGGTGCACGTGCCTTACAAGCCAGTTGTGTATTGCCTTGCACTAACGGTATGGTGGTAAAAACCAATACCCCCGCCGTACGTGCCGCAAGGCGCATGAACTTGGAATTGCTTTTAAGCAACCACGATAAAAAATGCCTTAGCTGTGTGCGTAGCCAAAATTGCGAATTGCAAAAGCTATGTGTAGAATTAGACGTGCAGGACGGCAACCGTTTTGCCGGCGAAATGAGCAGCTTCGCTATTGACCAAGTATCTCCTTCCATTGAAAGAGATAATAACAAGTGCATACTTTGCCGCCGTTGTGTAGCTGTATGTAAACACAACCAACATGTTGGTGTTATTGGTGCAATAGACCGTGGTTTTAAAACACAAATTGCATCCCCTTGGGATATGAGCTTAGCACAAACTGCTTGTGTAAACTGTGGCCAATGCATAGTGCATTGCCCTGTTGGTGCACTGCGTGAACGCAGCGAAATAGAAAACTGTTGGCAAGCCATGGCAGACCCAAACAAGCATGTAGTAGTACAAACAGCCCCTGCTGTACGTGCTGCATTGGGTGAAGAGTTTGGTATGCCTATGGGTACAGATGTAACCCAGCAAATGATAGATTCCCTGCACCGTTTGGGCTTTGCCAAAGTGTTTGATACCGACTTCGGTGCAGACCTTACCATTATTGAAGAAGCAGCAGAGCTGGTACACCGTGTGAAAAATGGCGGCACTATGCCCATGTCTACCTCTTGCTGCCCAAGCTGGATTAAGTTCTGCGAAACCTATTACCCGGAATTTTTACCCCATGTAAGCACTTGCAAGAGCCCCCACCAAATGACAGGCGCTATGATTAAGAGCTACTATGCACAAAAAGAAGGTATAGATCCTAAGAGTATAGTAACAGTATCCATCATGCCATGCACAGCCAAGAAATTTGAAAAAAACCGCAATGAAATGGAAGTAGATGGCCTACGCGATGTAGATATTGTGCTTACCACTCGTGAACTTGCCAAAATGATTAAACAAGCCGGTATAGACTTTGCCAAGCTCAATGATGGCAAAAGCTTTGATAAACTCATGGGCGACAGTACCGGTGCAGGTGTCATCTTTGGCGCAACCGGCGGTGTGGCAGAGGCTGCCCTGCGTACAGCTTATGAAACCATTACCGGCGAAATATTACAAGATGTAGACTTCCACCCTGTACGTGGTATAGAAGGCTTAAAAGAAGCCACCATACAAATTGGCGAAATGAACTTGCATTGTGCTGTTGTAAACGGCCTGAGCAATGCAGCCAAAATGATGGATGCTATAAAAGCCGGCGAAAAACACTACGACTTTATTGAAGTAATGGCTTGCCCCGGCGGTTGCGTAAACGGTGGTGGTCAACCTATCATTACACCGGATGTGCGTGAAAAGTGCGACCCGCGCGCCGTACGTGCCTCTGCACTCTATAAAGCCGATGCCAACATGCCTTTGCGTAAGAGCCATGAAAACCCAGAAATCAAGCTCATATACAAAGACTTCTTAACAGAAGCCGGTGGCCATGTGGCACATAGCCATTTGCATACCCATTATGCAAGCCGCCCTCTGTATACAGACGAGCAATAATAAACAAACCGCCAAGTTGGTGGTTCTCTGTATAAAAAACGCCTTTTTGCAAGGCGTTTTTTATATGCCATTATTGAAAGCCTTCAATTAGTACAAACAAAAAAGCCCAGTAGGGCTTTATCCAATAAAATCAAAGGCATCTCTTATTTGTTTATCACATTGTTCCAACAAGTCAAGTATTTGCTTATGCCTTTGCTCTATATCATGCAAAAATCGTGGTACGGATTTATCTTGTTCTGTACAATTTTCCGGATAAATTACTTCTAAAGCATCGTGATACTTATCCGATAGCTTCTGTAAATTAGCAGTATTTGAAAGTAAGTTTTGCATTTTCTTTTTACACTCCCTAATACAAGCAAGTTCATCTTCTAATGCAATGCATACGTCCTCTAAATACTCTTCAGACGCCTGTGTTTCATAATATTGAGGTTCATTGCTCTCTTCTTGATTTAAATTTGCAATATCATCCAGTTCTACAAAACCATCATCTTCTACGCTTGTATTGGCTTTACCGCCAAACATTTCTTCAATAATAAGGGTTGCACTTTCTATTTCTGCATATTTTACAAAAAACTGCACTCTGTCCATTGCTGTGCCCAAAATACTTGCCAAGCCTTTTTCCAATTGCGTGGTAAATTGAATTTTTTGTTGCATAAGTACATTGGCGAACATACCTGCAAATTCATTGCCTAAGGAAATAACAAACACTTCGTTCTCCGGCTTTACAGCATGCAATTGCCGGTTACCGCAATGCACACATATACTGCCTTCATTTAAATGTTTACAACGGTTGCAATACATAAAACACTCCTACTGTACAGCAAAAAACTGCAACAATTCTTCTTCTGTAAGGCTATATGCGCCTTGTTCCTTATATTTTTCTGTTAGTAACGCAAAGCCACCTTGCTTATGAAAGTTCTCAATAAATGCATTGATAGGTGCAATATGGGCGCTCCCCTTAGGGAAGGCAATACCCCATTGCTCTACTTGCTCGTGCAATACAAATGCATGTGTACTATCTTGCCATTGCTGTTGTGCATCCAGCACCGGATAGGCATCATACAATAACGCATCTACACTACGGTTTACCACAGCTTGCACAGCCTCTTCCACATTGCTATAATGGGCAATCGTTGCTTTGGGGAACAATGATTGCGCTTTATCTTGTGTAGAGCTGCTCAGTATTACAGCAATGTTGATTTTCGTTTCTTGCAGGGCTTGCAAGCTTTCAAATTCATTGCTGCTCAGTATAGCAATATCGCTTTGTGCATACGGCCTTGAAAAATCTACAACGGCCTTGCGTTTATCTGTAATCGCCAAAGAGGATATTACCATATCCACCTGCCCGGTTTGCAAAGCAGGCAACAAGCCTTCCCACGATAGTTTTTTGAACTCTATTTCCATATTCGCTTGTATGGCATAGGCTTGCAAAAAATCTATAGAGATACCTTGTAGGGTTTCATTTTCCATATATTCAAATGGCGCATAGGTAGGGTTTACCCCAACCACCAATTTTTGGCTCGCATTTGCATTAGAAAACAGCAATACAAATGCAAGCAAACATAAAATCCACTTTTTCATAACTCACTCCTAAACTTAGTATACACTTTTTTAAAAGCAGTCGCAAAAAAATTAGAATATTTTTACATATATTACAACGCATCATTCTTCTGTTTTTACAAACAAGAAAACCAATTATTTATCCAATTACATAATAACATTTATTGTTATTATTATAGCTATGTCTTGCCTAAGGCAATATTACCGCTCAAAACATTTTGAGTATTCGTTAATTATATATTTTTAACAATTAAGTTTATTGCAAATAAAAAACAAGGGCGGCTCTCTGGACACCCTTGCTCAATCTAACTTGTAGCAAGTACAAATAAGATCTACACCCGAATCAATCATAGCATACAATTTATATTTTTGCAAGCAAGATTTATTTTTTTCACTTCTTTTTTTATATTTTTACTAAAATTTTCAAAGCCTACGCAAACCTTGTAATTTTATTTTTGCAAATATTTTTTCAGGCATACAATATCATAGGTATCCCATTTTTTTCTATCTAACAGATCGAACCAAATATCTTCTTGTTCTTCAATAAATTCTAATTTTTTCAAAAATTCTTCTGTTACCATGTGGGGCGGAATCACCACTACACCGCTATCATCACAAACGGCAATGGCACCATCATACATGGCTTTTCGTTCTTGCAAAACATCTTCAGGAAATGCTTTGGTAGGTTTGGTATTAAATGTACCTATGGGGGTTACGCCATTGCACCAAACAGGGTACTTGTTTTTAATAAGATCATTGGCATCTCGCATAGGGCCGGTACACACAATGGCGGCACAGCCTTGGTAAAGCACACAATATTTGGCAACCAGTTCACCAAATGCTGCCCTATCACCACAATCAAACATCTCTACGAGGGCAATTTCTCCTTCTTTAATATCTCTAAGTTGTTCATGCAAAGGCCAATTGCTTTCTTCGTAAGCATATACCCATTTTACAGGGCCAACGGCGAACATACCGGAATTTAAGGCCTTTGCGCCTTTCACTTCACCGGTTTTACCCATACAATCCGCCACCTCTGTGGTACTTACACGGTTACGGCGAATAAATTCTATTATTTTTGCTTGCATATTGCTTCCTTACTGCACTTGTATAGTGCGATTGATATATTGATCTATTTCAGCAAGTTCTTCCTTACTATCAGCAAAGGCAATATAATAGCCCGGGCGATTTGTACCATTTTGCGCACGCATCATAGTTTCCCCTATGCTATGGTTAATGCATACATCCAGTACATTTGGGTGGGCTAACACTTCTTCTATACCGGAAATACTTTGTATTACAAATGCATCTTGATTGCTAAACTGGCTATGCTCAAAAAACTTCATAATAGCATAAGGATGGGTTGGCAAAGTTTTTTGTAAAACATCTACTTTTTCACCCATGGCTTGCCTTACATAGTGGGCTAAATTGTCTACGCCACTAAGCACCGGCACAATATGAGAGGATATTCCATTGCCACCTCCACGGTTGCTCATTTCTATTAAATAAAACTGCCCGTTGTGCCATTTATATTCATTGTGGGTAAGGCCCATTTGTGCGCCGGTGCTTTCCATGAGCCTGTTGTTTTGCTCTATAAAGGCTTCATAGTTATACTCTTGGTCATGCATAGAAAAAAACAGTTCACTGGCAATACTTTTATTATATGCATAATGGCGCTTTTTGCTAATGGCTAAGCTATGGTGTTTGCCATTAATAAATATACCGTCTATGGTAAATTCCCTGCCATCGCTTGTACCGCCATCCATAAATTCCTCTGCAATCACCAATTTATCGCCATGTGCAAAAGATTGACTAATCGGGAATTTTTCGTGCAGTTCATTCGTTGTATGTATGAAGAACACACCGCGGCTTGCTTGGGAATTTTGTGGTTTAATAACAATTTTGCTCTTCCCTTGCATAAAGGCCTGTGCATCTTCTACGGTTTTGCAAGCTGCAAAGTTCGGTGCATAAAAGCCATGTGTCTTACAGTGTTGCCGCATTTGAATTTTATCTTGAAATAAGTCGGCAATAGCAAGCCCATTGCTTGGCAAATGCAAACGCTCTGCAATACTTGCCACGGTGTGCATGGAAATATCGCTTTGGTCGCTCACGACGGCATCTATATGATGTTCTTGGGCAATTTGCATATTACGCTCCACATTAAGCACATCAGCTACAAAACTTTGCTCTGCATAGGCAAAAGCCGGGCTATCCGGGTATAGGTTACTACACAGCAAATGATGCCCTAATTCTTTTATTTTTTTCGCCAGTGGCACTTGCCATTTTCCGCCGGCTACAAGCATTACTTTCTTCAAAAAAATCACCTTCTATAGTTATTTTAAACACTATGGAAACAATTGTCAAACAAGCCATTCATTTACTTTTTATAATATTTTTGCTATACTGAATATGGAAAAGGGGGTTACTATGAAACGTTTTATTTTACTGCTTATCCTGTGCATTTGCACCAGCCTTAGCATTGCCTTAGCCGCTACACAAGGTGATTTTCAATATACCGTAATAGACAACGAAGTACATATTACAGGCTATACAGGCAGTGAAAAAAAGGTAAGCATACCAAAATATATAGAAGGCCAAAAAGTAACGCACATTGCTGCTTCTGCCTTTGAAAACAAAGAAACAATTACCCGCATACAGTTGCCAAAATACTTAAGCAATATAGAAAGCAAAGCCTTTGCAGGCTGTACCGGTTTAAGCACCATGAGTGTGGGCGAAAATGTAACCTATATTGCAGATGATGCTTTTGAAAACTGTTACAATTTGGTGGTAAAACTATACCAAGACAGTTATGCCCATTTGTATTTTATGGATGCAGGTATCCCCTTCCGTTTCTTTAAAGAAGAAAATGAAAGTGCATTGTTGGAAGTAATAACCGAAAACCCCAACGCAACTTTACAACCTTTTTCTGTAGAAGTGAATACAGACAACATTGCTACAGACCCCTTTGCCGCTCCGGCAGAAATACAAAACCAAGATATTTTCACAGAAGCACCGCCTCAAGCAGTAGTATTTGAAGTTGTGCCGAACGAATAAAATTCTTTCGCCCTTCGGGGCGTTTTTTTATTGCAAGCAATGCTTTCTTGCAAAATAACGCAATTTTTATTACAATAATGATATTCTTTTTTGATTGGGATGTTTAAGTATGATACAAACAAAAGATTTATTTAGTTTAGAAGAGAGTTTAGCAGGCGACTACCTTGCAAGCTTTATTTACCCTTGGGAAGCTTTGGCAGGTATTAAGGACTGTATTTTAGCTTTGGGCGCAAAGCTTGGAGCAGAATATACGCAGATAAGCCCACAGGTTTGGGTGCACCAAACCGCCGTCGTTGCCCCTACCGCTTACATCGGCGCACCTTGCATTATTGGGGCATATACCGAAGTGCGCCATTGTGCCTTTATACGTGGCAGTGCCATTGTGGGCGAACATTGTGTAGTGGGTAATTCTGTAGAGCTGAAAAATGTTATTTTATTTAACCATGTGCAAGTGCCCCACTACAACTATGTAGGCGACTCTATTTTAGGCTACTATGCACATATGGGCGCAGGCTCTATTACCAGCAATGTAAAAAGTGATAAAAGCTTGGTAGTGGTGCACAAAGACGGGGAACACCTGCAAAGCGGTTTAAAGAAATTTGGTGCTATGCTCGGTGATTACGTAGAAGTAGGTTGCAACTCTGTGTTAAACCCCGGCGCAATTATAGGCAAAAACAGCAGTGTATACCCCTTGAGCTGCGTGCGTGGCGTAGTGCCTGCAAATAGCATACACAAAAACAGTGGCGAAATAATTCAAAAGAGGTAATTATGGGAAAATATTTTGGTACAGACGGTTTCCGTGGGGAAGCCAATAAAGACTTAACATACAACCACGCATCTAAAATCGGCCGTTTTTTAGGCTGGTATTATGGTAAAAGGCTTAATAAAAAGGCAAAAGTGCTTATAGGGAAGGATACCCGCCGTTCCAGCTACATGTTTGAATATGCCTTGGTTGCCGGTTTGGTTGCCAGCGGTGCAGATGCATACATTATGCACGTTACCACCACCCCCAGTGTAAGCTATATTACCCGCTGTGATAAGTTTGATTGTGGTATTATGATTTCTGCCTCTCACAACCCCTACTATGACAACGGTATTAAGTTGGTAAATAATTTGGGCGAAAAAATGGACGAAGAAACCATAACCAAAATTGAAGAATACTTAGATGGCAACGTAGAAATTCCACTTGCAGAACGCGATGAAATTGGCAGAACCGTAGACTATGTAGCCGGCAGAAACCGTTACATCGGCTACTTGATTTCTTTAAGCCGTTACAGCTTTAGCGGTGTAAAAATTGCCTTAGACTGCGCCAACGGATCTGCCTGGAGCATTGCCAAAGGTGTGTTTGATGCCTTGGGCGCAAGCACTTATGTTATTAACGCTGAACCGGATGGGTTTAACATTAACACCAACTGCGGCTCTACCCATATTGAACATTTACAAAAATATGTAGTAGACAATCACTTGGATTTGGGCTTCGCCTTTGATGGCGATGCCGACCGTTGCCTTGCCATAGACGAAAAAGGTCAACTTGTCACCGGCGACCATATACTTTACATTTATGCCAAATATATGAAGGAACGCGGCAAGCTGTTAAACAATAAAATTGTTACCACCATTATGAGCAACTTTGGCCTATATAAAGCCTTGGATACACTGGGTATAGAATATGAAAAAACAGCCGTAGGCGATAAATACGTATATGAAAATATGCTTGCCAACGGCCATAGGCTCGGTGGCGAACAAAGCGGCCATATTATATTTAAAAAATATGCAAGCACTGGCGACGGTGTATTAACAGCCCTAAAGTTAATGGAAGCTATGCTTGCCAAAGAAAAACCTCTCAGCGCTTTGCATGAAGACTTTGTATTCTTCCCCCAAGTGCTTAAAAATGTGCGCGTACATTCTAAGGCAGAAGCACAAAATGACCCTGCCGTACAAGCAGCCGTGCAAAATGTAAGCGAAAAGCTTGGCAACAACGGCCGTGTACTTGTGCGTGAAAGTGGAACTGAGCCTGTAATTCGTGTAATGGTGGAAGCCGGCGACCATGATACCTGCGAAAAATATGTAAATGAAATTGTCGATATACTTGTAAAGCAAGGGCATAGTATAGCATAATATAGTAAAATTCCGAAACCCATAAGGCTTCGGAATTTTTTATATATTTTGCTTAATAAAATTGCCGCTCATGCGTTTTGAACTTTGGCATATTTTTAAATTATTTTTTTATAAATTTTTTGTGCAAATGAATATAACACATAGATGTTGTATTGCATTTTTTCATTTATAAAATATATAAAAATTCCAAAACCAGATAATAGCCACCTGTTTTGGAATTTTTATTTATGATTGTTTTAAATACGCCTCTATATACTCTTTTATTTTCTTTGCTATATACACCTTATCTTGCAAATCCTGCTCGCTATTGGGGCAAAACTGTTGCACGCCTTCTTGTATATAGTTGCGTGCGGGGAACGCTCTATCTCTATACATTTGCCCTAATGTGCGCGTTGCGCCCTTGCACACAAAATGTATAGCGTTGGGTTTGCTTGCAAACAGTTTTATGCCGGCCACAGAGAGTTCCACACGTTCTATATCGCTTAGAGGAATGACTCTTTGCACCGTATCATAAACAGGGAAAAACCTTGCGGAGCTTTGTGTGGCAAGCACGATATGATCTTCATAAAGTGTACAAACGGCATGGTTTTTAGCATTGTAATGGGCAACGATTTCAAATAATTTTTGTTTCATATCCTTTACCAATAGAAAAAGCCCAAAAGGGCTTGTTCTATATTATTTTTTAGTTCTATATTTACGCATATCTAAGATACAAGCAACCAAGATAACGCCACCTTTAATAATGTAGGCAACACCACCGGAGATACCAAGGAAGGTCATGGCTGTCATAATAAGTTGCATCATAAGCACACCTAAAATAACACCTGAAATTTTACCGGTACCACCTACAAAGCTTACACCGCCAATAACTACGGCAGAAATGGCATCGCTTTCATAGCTAAGGCCAAGGGTTGGGCTGGAGTTGCCAATACGTGCGGCTTCAATAAAACCGGAGTAGCCATAGAGAGCACCTGCAAGCATGAATACACATACGATGGTAAACAATACATTTACACCGGATACTCTGGCTGCTTCTTCATTAGAACCTACAGCGAACATATTTTTGCCAAAGGTTGTTTTGTTCCAAACAAACCACATAACCACAGTGATAATGGCTGCAAGCAATACATACCAGTTTACTTGCCTACCTGCCAAAGTAAAAATGGCTTGGTTAGAAAAAGCACTCATAGGAATTTGTTTTGAATTGGAAACAGTAAGATAAATACCATAAATCATCAATTGGGTTGCAAGTGTTACGATAAATGGATGCAATTTGAATTTACCCATGCAGAAGCCGTTTACAAAGCCAATGGCTGCGCCAATCACTACAACAGCCAATATTGCAACAACAGGAGAGGCTGCCCCAACTACTTTTTGCATAATAATAGCAGAAATAAAACCGGCAAGGCCTATCATTCTACCACCAGAAAGGTCGGTACCTGCCAGTATAATACAGCCGGCAACACCCAATGCCATAGGCAAGCGGGCAGCGGTTAGGCTTAGTAAGTTTACTAAGTTAGGTACTTTTATAAAGGCAGGTGTGCGAATGGCAACGTAAACACTAAGTAACAAAATGAGTATAATCATTGCATTGTCCAGCGCCCAGTTTAAAACATCGATTGCACGCACATTAGAAAGTCTTTTTTTCGTTTGTTCCATCGGTATTCTCCTTATACATACTTAGAAGCAAGAGTCATAATTTCTTCTTGGGTGGTGTTTTGGGCATCTACTTCACCGGCGAGCCTACCACCACTCATTACCAAAATTCTATCGCATACGCCAAGCAATTCCGGCATTTCGGAAGAAACCATCATTACAGACTTTCCTTCCTTGGCTATATTGTGTACCAATTGATAAATTTCATATTTAGCACCTACGTCAATACCACGTGTAGGTTCATCCAAAAGCAGCACTTCCGGGTTGGTGAGCAACCATCTGCCAAAAATAACTTTTTGTTGGTTACCACCGGAAAGGCTACGGATTTTAGTTTTTTGGCTTGGTGTTTTAATACTCATAGCAGAAATCATTTTTTGCGTGCTTTCCTGCATTTTTTTACTATTGAGCAAGAAGCCGCTCACATGGTTTTTTAAGCTGGAAATAACCGTGTTTTCCATAATGTTTAAAATGCCAAAAATACCGGTGGCTCTACGTTCTTCTGTAAGAAGGGCAAAACCGTTTTTAATAGATTCCTTCGGTGTACGGTTATAAATCTGCTTGCCATGCAAAGTGATTTTACCACTTTTGCGTGTTGCATTGCCAAAAATGTTTTCAAGCAATTCCGTTCTGCCCGATCCATCCAAACCTGCTACACCCAAAATTTCACCTTTTTTAAGGGTAAAACTTACATCTTGCAAGCAAGAATATTGGGCAGAGAGGCCCTCTACTGTCATAATATCTTCGTGGCTTGGGGTGTGGGCTTTATGTGGAAACTGATTGCTCATTTCCCTGCCTACCATAAGGCGAATAATTTCTGCTTTGGTAAGATCCTTTGCAGCTTTGGTGGCAATGTATTGGCCGTCGCGCATAATGGTTACTTCATCAGAAATACGCAAAATTTCGTCCATTTTATGAGAAATATAGATAATACCGCAACCACGCGCTTTTAACATTTCAATAATTTTAAACAAATGCTTTACTTCGGTTTCGTTTAAAGAGGAAGTAGGTTCGTCTAAAACAATTACTTTAGAGTTAAAAGAAACGGCTTTGGCAATTTCTACCATTTGGCGTTGGGAAACCGGCATTGTACCCATAATGGTTTTGGGGTTTACTTGCACATTGAGTTCTTCAAACACACGCATGGTATCTGCATACATTTGTTTTTCACTTACAAAGGGTAAGCCCTTCATTTTAGGGTAGCGGCCCAGCCAAATATTATCCATTACATTGCGCTTTAAGGCTTGGTTTAACTCCTGGTGCACCATTGCCACACCATTGTCTAAAGCTTCTCTGGAGTTTTGGAAATTAACTTCTTTTCCATCCAGCACAATGCTGCCTTCATCTTTGTAATAAATACCAAACAAGCATTTCATTAAGGTGGATTTACCTGCACCGTTTTCACCCATAAGGGCGTGCACAGTACCTGCTTTCAAAGTTAAATTCACCTTATCTAAGGCTTTTACACCCGGGAAAGACTTGCTTATACCCTGCATTTGCAGCAAAATTTTATTTTCTGCCATCGTTTTCTCCTTTTATTGCAAGTGACCTTGCTTTTTATAAGGTTTAATAAACCCATATTGCCTTTTCTGTTTCAACAGTTTATTAAACAGAAAGTAAAATTTTGACGCAAAATTTACAATTCCCTATA
The DNA here is from genome assembly GCA_023396045.1 of Bacillota bacterium. Lineage (GTDB taxonomy): Bacteria > Bacillota > Clostridia > Christensenellales > Aristaeellaceae > JAAZPT01. The sequence continues at coordinate 43,483 of JAEWXD010000002.1, forward strand.
TAGAGAAGTGAAGGAGCCTAAGAAGGCTCCTTCACAATAATGTTATGAGCGAAAATTATTCACCTGCATAAACTGCATAAGGAATTTGAACGAACCAACCGTCAACTACTTTGTAGTTTTCGTTTAGGCCTTCTAATTTATCTTTGCCTTCAATCAAGTTAGCGGTGATAGTAGCAACTGCGTCTGCCATACCAACTGCGTCTTGTTTGATTGTACCGGTCATGATACCGTCTTTGATCATTTTTTGAGCTTCTTCTACAGCGTCAACACCAAATACCGGGATCACTTTTTCGTCTTTGCTCTTATTGTAGCCAACTTGTTGCAAAGCTGCGATAGCACCGAAAGCCATACCGTCGTTGTTGCAGATAACCAATTCTACCATGTTGTTGTTAGCTTCGCTATATTGAGCCAAGATGGTTTGCATATAGTCTGTAGCTGCAGCAGAACTCCAAGTACCGTTTTGGTCTACCAAGTATTTGGCTGTGTTGTTTTCATCATAGAATTTTAAAGGTTTTTTGCCGGCTGCTGTTAAAATAGCGTCTGCATTTTCTACACCAAATTTAGTTCTTGCAATGGCTTCTTGGTTTGCTTCGTCGCCTTTGAACATTACATAGCTGATTTCGCCGTCGCCGTTTAAGTCTAATTTGTCATAGTTTTCTAAAACGTAAGCGCCAATCATGTCGCCTTGCATACGGCCAGCATCTTCAAAGTTTGTACCTACGAAAATGGATTTTTCATAGCTTTCAAACATAGCTTTTGCTTCAGCATCGTCTTGAGAAACGGCACGGTTGAAGAATACTACTGGCAAACCAGCATTTTTGCCGATTTCTAATAATTTTTCTGCAACACCGATGGAGCCGGATTCTACCAAGTTAACAACCAATGCGTTTGTACCGGAAAGTACAGCAGAGTCTAAGTCTTCGTTTTGTTGTGTTTGTACAGCGTTGCTGTCTTTATCTAACACTTCAATGCCTTTGGCTGTAAGAGCTTCGTTTAAAGCGTTACGAACGCTTGTGAGGTAGATATCACCAAAGGTGTACCAAGATACAACAGCTTTGCCTTCTGCCATTGCGCTACCTGCAATGCTTAATACAAGAATTGCAGCCAATAAAATGGATAGAAATTTTTTCATTTGAAATTTCTCCTTTTGTTTTTTTATAAAGCGAGTTGTAAAACTTGTATAAACCCAAGATTTAAAAAACCGCAGAGCAATACAATGCACCACGCTTTATTTGTTTAGGAATATTATAAACCATATGCAATAAATAATCAATATTTTGTTTGTAAAATGTATGTTTTTTTGCAGTTTATGCCTGCTTTTAAACAAATTTTTATATAAAGCAAGCTCAAAGCCTTACTTTGCCTGCAAACCGCAAAAAATAATTTATATGCAATTTTTATGTATAAACTTTGTATTTTTAACTATAAAAATTGACATAAGCACGCAATTATACTACAATAAAAACGTTATTGTAATTAAAGGAGCAAAGAGATTTGAAACATATAAGTAGTGATGAATTAAGAAGTTTATACTTAAATTTCTTTAAAGAAAAAGGCCACGCTGTTATTTCCAGCGCAAGCATTATACCGGACAACGACCCTACCGTATTATTTACCACTGCCGGTATGCACCCACTGGTACCCTACCTTATGGGGCAAAAACACCCTGCAGGCACAAGGCTTACCGATGTGCAAAAATGCATACGTACCGGTGATATTGACGAAGTAGGCGATGCAAGCCACCTTACATTCTTTGAAATGTTGGGCAACTGGAGCTTGGGCGACTATTTTAAAAAAGAAGCTATCTCTTGGAGCTGGGAATTTTTAACAAGCCCCAAATACCTAGGTATACCCAAAGAAAAACTTGCGTTTTCTGTATTTGCAGGCGATGCTGACGCCCCACGCGATGAAGAAAGCTTTCATATTTGGGTAGAAAACGGCGCCATTAAAGAGAACATTTTCTATTTGCCAAAGAAAAACAACTGGTGGGGCCCTGCCGGCCAAACCGGCCCATGCGGACCGGATAGTGAAATGTTCATTATCACAGACAAAGAACCTTGCTGTGCAGAATGCAGCCCTGCTTGCGATTGCGGCAGATACCTTGAAATCTGGAACGATGTATTTATGCAATACAACAAGCAAGCCGATGGTAGCTTTGTACCGCTTACCCAGAAGAACGTTGATACCGGTATGGGCTTAGAACGTACACTTTGCGTATTAACCGGCAAAAAGAGCGTATACGAAACCGAAGTTTTTGAAAAAGAAATAGCCAAAATAGCAGAACTTTGCGGCAAGCAATATGGTGAAAGCGAAGAAATTACACGCGCCTTCCGTATTGTAGCAGACCATATACGTACATCTACCATTATTTTGGGTGATGACTTAGGGGTTAGCCCATCCAACGTTGACCAAGGTTATGTATTGCGCCGTTTGATTCGCCGTGCAGTGCGCTTTGGTAAAAAGCTCAATATGCCAGAAAACTTCACACCTATGGTGGCAGAAGTAATTATTGATCAATACAAAGCCGTTTACCCGGAACTTGAACGCAACCGTAACTTTGTATTAGAACAATTAAAATTAGAAGAAGAACGTTTTGCCAAAACCTTGGAACAAGGCACCAAAGAATTTGAAAAATTGGTAGAAAAACTCAAAATCAGCGGTGTTTTAAGTGGCAGGCTCGCCTTCCGTTTATATGATACTTTTGGTTTCCCTATTGAAATGACACAAGAACTTGCCAAAGAAAACAATTTAAGTGTAGACATGGAAGGTTTTGCAGCAGCCTTTAAGAAACACCAAGAACTCAGCAAAGCCGGTAGTGAACAAAAGTTCAAAGGCGGTCTTGCCGACCATAGTGAAGAAACTACAAAGCTGCATACAGCAACCCACTTGTTGCACAGTGCCTTACGCAGAGTGCTTGGGGATGAAGTGGCACAAAAAGGCAGTAACATTACCGCAGAACGCTTGCGTTTTGACTTCTCCTTCAGCAGAAAAATGGAAGAGCATGAAATTCGTGAAGTAGAGCGATTGGTAAACGAAGCCATCCAAGCCAAAATGCCCATCACTTGCGAAGAAATGACCGTAGAAGAAGCCAAGGCTGGTGGCGCTATTGGCCTATTTGGTGATAAATACGGCGAGCGTGTAAATGTATATACTATGGGCAACTTCAGCAAAGAAATTTGTGGTGGCCCACACGCAAGCAATACCGGCGACTTAGTAGCTTTCAAGATTCAAAAAGAACAAAGCTCCAGCGCCGGCGTACGCCGTATCAAAGCTGTGATTGGCGAACAAGCAAAATAATACTGTTCCCTCTAAATTCATAGAGGGAATTATTATTCAAAAATATTTTTGTATAATCAGGAATTTTTTAGCGAAATATACACAAATATGGTTGACACTGCAAATAAACTATGTTACCATAGTTGCATTGGTAGTTTTTGGAACCATTCCTTGTAGTTGGGAATGGTTCTTTCCATATTATAAGGAGAGAGTATGCAATTTTTATATTTTTTAGCCGGTTTTCGCAATGCCATTTTAAACCCCATTATGCAGGCCTTTACCCTATTAAGTGAAGAAAGCTTACTATTGCTTGTAATATTGGTGGTATATTGGTGCGTACATAAAAAATTGGGTTTACAGTTATTGTTTATAACCCTATGGGGTACCTGTATCAACAGCATATTGAAGCTTATCTTTCAAGTACCTCGCCCATGGATAAAAGACCCCAACTTTACCATTGTAGAAAGTGCCAGAAGTGCTGCCACGGGCTTTTCCTTCCCCAGCGGGCATACACAAGGAGCCGGTGGCCTATACGGAAGCCTCGCCCTGTTTAGCAAAGGCCTGTGGCGTGCTCTGTTTTGGATCGTGCTTGCATTGATTGCTTTTTCCAGAATGTATTTGGGCGTGCATACCCCGCAAGACGTGGTGGTATCGCTGATACTTTCTATTGTTATGGCATTTTTTGTACAATGGCTTTTTAAACAGGATCACCACATTCTAAAAGCTTTTATTGCACTTGTTGCATTTACCTTATTAAGCACTCTTCTTTTACCCTATATTCCCAAAAAAGCAAGCTATGATGCAACGGTTGCACAAAGCATATTGCACGATTCCTATTTACTATTGGGTTCCAGCCTTGGCGCTTGTGTTGGCCTATGGCTTGAACAACGCAAAGTACAATTCAGCACAAAAGCACCACTCATTTTACAAGGTATCAAATGCATATTGGGGATCGCCTTGGTAATGGGTATACGCATCGCTTTGAAACCCCTGTTGCTTGCCGCATTTAACAATAACATTGCCACATTGCTCCGTTATTTTTGCATTGCCTTGTTTGGTGTAGCCATTTGGCCTATGAGTTTTGTACATTTAGAAAAATTGTATAATAGCATGGCGAAGCAATAAATACTCCTTTATACTATATGATACATATGCACTATAAATACCATCGTATGAATTGATTTTATTATGATTATCATTGAAATATATATGATGTTTAGACAATTATATAAAATGGAAGAAAAATAAAGATACTCCATTTAGATTCGTAAAATGCAAAAATAGTTGTAATAATAAAAAGGCAGGAAGAGTTTTCTTTCTGCCTTTTATACATTTTTATAGTTTTGTAACACAGCTTGGGCAATAGGTATATCTGCCGGAAGCAATGCATGTTGCAGCACTTCTTCGGGTTCTATCCACACAGCTTGGTCATGCACATTCAGAGCAAGGGTACCCCCTATAATCGCTGCATAGTAGGCACGCAAGCAAATGATTTTATCCCCTGCTTGTATTTGACTTTCTGCACAAAACCTCCCTACAACAATTTGCAGTTGCAACTCTTCTAAAATTTCCCTTTGCAGTGCTTGCGGTTCCGTTTCGCCTTTGTCTACTTTGCCACCGGGAAATTCCCAACCGATTTGTTTCGCATTTCTATGGCATAGCAAAAGTTTGCCATTTTCTATAATAACGGCTGCTACAACTATCATAGTACACCTTCTTCAAAATGGCCTAAAGTACCACCCTCTATAACATTGCCTTGGCGTACTGCCTGCAAAATAGCAATTTGCTCCGGCAAACTTTCTTGCACAAAGCGTATATACTTAGGGCTATGTTTCAGCAGTTTTTGTTTGCTTGTAAGATTGCTTGCTTTACTGTTTAACATTTGTACAATACAAAACCCATCCGTAAAAATAGCTTGCAAGGGGTAATCGTAGGCTTTTCTATCTAAAAAGCTTTTGCCATTAAGGGCATCTTTATGCCCTGTATGGCACATGGTGCAATGCTCTTTATTGCTTTGTAAGCCAAGTGCCGTGCGTGCCGGGCAATGATTGAATATCATCATGCGCTCTTTACCATAATAGAGTAAGGCAAAGTCTATACCAATATCCTTTTGCTCTTGCAAGGTAAGTTCCGGAAAAACGCAAATAAACTGTGGCTCATAAGGCAACAAAGCTTGCAGTGCCAAATGGTTGCAAACGGGAACATGAGCACCTATGGCAATTTGAAGACCTTCTAAACACAAACCCAATTGGCCTATATTGTCTATTACCACACCGCGTATTTGATGTTCTTTAAGAGAAGTGATCACAGCCTCAGCGGTAGCATCGTCCATATTGGTATGAAGTAGTAAAAAAGCATCTTTGCGCAAGAGTGCAATGTCTTTTTGCAAGCTTTGGAAACGATTATCCAAGGGTTCATATACAAACACTTCGCCCATTTGTAGTTCGTTTTGCAAAGCCAGGTTGCTGCTGCAAACAATCATATCTTTGCTATTGTTATATTGCGCCCTGCTTTCTTGATAGGTATTCACCACTTGGGGCAAAATGTTTTGTTGTAATATTGCATTTTGCAAAGCCTCATAAGCCTCTCTGCGCAGTGCGTTAAGCTGTGCCATGGGCATAAATACGCCATTGCTGTGAAGCTCTACACTTTGTAAAACGAAGGGAAAATCTCCTGTTTTTTGAAAGGCTTTTTGTATGCTCTCTTGGCTAAGTGGTGCATTCTGGGCTGCTTGGCAAAGTGCGCCTTGCACTTGCACCTTTGTGTGCCCACATTGCAATTCTACTTTTGCTTCCTGCTCGGCAAAAAGCCATAATTTTGCTTGCACGGTCTCAGTGCGTTTGGGAAGCGCTTGTTCCCAATCCGCTTGGGCTTGTGAAATGAGTCTATACACCGGCATACCCACTTGTAAGTGGTTATCTGCACGCAAGAAGGTAGTGGCAATTTCACCTCTACTTTGATTTTTACCGGAATAAATGAGTTCAAAATCCTCTGCTTGTGCACCGCAAACGACACGCAACATATCTTGTGCTTGTATATCTTCACACAAGGCAATGTGCAGTAAATTCTTTGCAATGCTTGCCACTTTGCCCACAAGTACCCCGTGATTATTGCTACGGCCGGGGTTTATAATACCTGCGTCTTGGCTGCCACCTGCATAGCCATAGCTGAAATCGCCGCGGTTAAAGCTTTGTAAAAGGTCTATATATTCTTGTTTGCTCAAATTTTCAAATATGCCTGCCTGTACTTTTTGCATACCTTGTTTATAGCGATGTACTACATTTGCCACATAGCTTGGACTTTTAAGCCTGCCCTCTATTTTAAAGCTATGTACCCCGATTTTTAGCAGCTGAGGAAGTTCGTTATAGAGCATAATATCCTTAGTAGAGAGCCATGCTTGCGTGTTGCCATGAAAGCCCCATGTTTGCCTGCAAGGCTGGGCACAACGGCCACGGTTTCCACTTCTGCCACCAATAAAAGAGCTAAGCAGGCACTGCCCACTCATAGATACGCAGAGTGCACCATGCACAAACACTTCTACTTCCAGCCCCATGGCAACTACTTCTGCTATGGTTTGCAAAGAACATTCCCTTGCCAACACTACGCGAGAAAATCCCATAGATTTTAAAAACTTGGCACCACTGGCAGTAAGTATACCCATTTGCGTGCTGGCATGCAGGGGCATATTGGGCAAAATTTGGCGCACCAAGCGGGCAAGCCCAATGTCTTGCACAATAACAGCGTCCGGCACAATATCCCCCAGTGCGTACAACATAGGAATCAGGCTTTTTAACTCTTTTTCTTTAATTAAAGTATTGAGTGTAATATATATTTTTACGCCATGTATTGCTGTAAAATTTCTTGCTGTTTGCAATTCTTCCAAGCTGAAGTTGCCTGCACCGGCACGCGCGCCAAAGGCCTGCATACCAAGATATACAGCGTCTGCCCCTGCTTTTACAGCAGCTTGTAGGGCTTGCATATTGCCTGCGGGCGCAAGTAGTTCTGCCATAAACTCTCCTTATAGTGTTTTTAAACCAAGCATTTGGTGTACATATTATTATAGCATATAGCACGCATTTCTGCTGTATTGTGTGCGTTGTAAAATATGACTAACTATGTTACAATATTTTTGTATTGTATAAGATATCATCAGTGAGGTAATATAATGAAAAAATCAAGAGTTTTACTTATTTTAGACGGTTTTGGTTTGCGTGAGGAGAACGTAGGCAATGCCGTTAAAATGGCCAATACCCCCAACTTAGATAAATTGATGCAAGAAGAAGCTTTTACTTGGGGTAACGCCAGTGAAATGTATGTTGGCTTACCCAAGGGCCAAATGGGCAACTCCGAAGTAGGGCATTTAAACATGGGTGCCGGCAGAGTGGTATACCAGGAGCTCACCCGTATTACAAAAGATATGGAAGAAGGTACTTTCTTTACAAATGAAGCAGCCCTCAAAGCCGTAGAAAACTGCAAGGCACACAACTCTGCTTTACATGTGTTTGGCCTCATTAGTGATGGTGGTGTGCATAGCCATAACGAACATCTTTACGGCGTGTTAGAGCTTGCCAAACGCCACCGTATCACCAAAGTGTTTGTACACTGCTTCTTAGACGGCCGTGATACGCCGCCTACCAGTGGCAAGGGCTATGTAGCCGCCTTAGAGCAGAAAATGCAAGAAATTGGGGTAGGCAAAATAGCCACTGTTTCCGGCCGTTATTATGCCATGGATAGAGATAACAACTGGGATAGAGTAAAGCTTGCATACGACAATATGACCAATCCACAAGCGCCATTCCAAACCGACGCATGCGAAGGTATACAAGCAAGCTATGATGCAGGCAAGAACGATGAATTTGTTTACCCATTTGCAGTGGGTAATGAAAACGGTGCCGTAGCCAAAATCAGTGCAAACGATAGCTGTATGTTTATCAACTTTCGCCCAGACAGAGCAAGAGAAATTACACGTGCCTTCTGCGATGATAATTTTAAAGGTTTCGCAAGAGAAGAACGCTTACCACTCTGCTTTGTATGCTTTACGGACTATGACCCAACCATACCAAACAAAATCATTGCCTTCCACAAACAAGAAGTTACCAATACCTTTGGCGAATGGCTGGCTGCCAACAAACTTACACAAGCAAGGCTTGCTGAAACAGAAAAATATGCACACGTAACCTTCTTCTTTAACGGTGGCAGAGAATTGCCAAATGAAGGCGAAGATAGATTTTTGGTAAACAGCCCTAAGGTTGCCACCTATGACTTGCAACCGGAAATGAGCATTTATGAAGTAACAGAAAACATGGTAAACTGCATAGAATCCGGCAAGTATGATGTAGTAATTACCAACTTTGCAAACCCAGACATGGTAGGCCATACAGGCGTAATTCCTGCTGTTGTAAAGGCCATTGAAGCTGTGGACGAATGTGTTGGTAAAGTGGTAGAAGCCGTGCGTAAAACCGGCGCTGTGCTATTCATCTGTGCAGACCACGGCAATGCAGAATTGCTCATAGACCCGCAAACAGGCGAACCCTTCACTGCCCATACCACAAACCATGTACCATTTATCTTAGTAAACTACGATAAAAATTACACCTTGCGTGAAGGTGGCGCACTTTGTGATATTATTCCTACCCTCATTGAAACTATGGGTATGGAACAACCCAAAGAAATGACCGGTAAATCTTTATTGGTAAGAAGATAATACATATAAGCCTTGAGCAAATTGCTTAAGGCTTTTTTTAATACCATCATTCTGCACATTTTATTTGGTATGTTTTTACAACTATTCACGCAATCATATTATACATTTTAAAAATGTATAATTTTTGTAAAAAAAGCGTTGACATATACAAAATTATATTATATATTGATATTAAGTTTTCTATTAGAGAACAGTGTTGTTAAAATATAGAACAAAACACAGAGGAAAATATGGAATTTAAAATCAATGGTGGCGTTTGGCCAACCCAAATTGTATTGTTTAATAAGAACGGCTCATTGGATATTGGTGCCAATAAAGCGTTTGTAGAGCGCCTAATCGCCATGGGGTGTGACGGTATTTTTACTGTATGCCAATCCAGCGAAATGTTTTTCTTAACACCGGAAGAAAAAATTACACTTGCAAAAATCACCAAAGAAGTGACCGGCAATAAAATTTCATTGGTTGCGTCCGGCCATACAGCAAATGATGTTGCTACACAAATAGAAGAACTCAAGCGTATGGGCGATGTGGGGGCAGATGCCTTGGTATTGGTAAGCAACCGCTTGGGCTTGGGCGAACACAGCTTTATGCAAGACGCCATGCAAATATTGGAAGCCATGCCCCAAAGTCAATTTGGTTTTTACGAATGCCCCTTCCCTAATTTAAGGTTGATAAGTGACGAAGAGCTGTGTACACTGGCGCAAACCGGCAGAGTACGCTTTTTAAAAGATGTAAGCTGCAATACAGAAATTCAAGAGCGTCGTGTAAAATTGGTAGAAGGTACTGAATTAAAATTGTTTAATGCCAACACCCAAAGCCTGTTGCCTTCCCTGCGGGGTGGGTACTATGGCTATAACGGTGTAATGGGCAACTTCCATATTGATATATACAAGTGGCTTTACCAAAACATTCATCACAGCAAAGCAGAATATGTGCAAGAATGGCTAAGCCGCACTTGCGAAATAGAAAAACACCTATACCCTACTTGTTGCAAATACTACTTACAATTAAAGGGCTATCCGTTTACAAGCTACACCCGAAGCAAAAATGCAGATGATCTAACAAGCAAAGCAAAACAACTGATAGCCAACCTAATATTAGAAGAACATGAGTTGCGAGCAGAATTAGGCTTGCCCATACAACAATAGTTTTTAAAAGCATATGCTTTAAAAATATTTAGGAGGACATTTTTATGAAAAAAAGTATGATTTCCCTGCTTGTATTTGCCATGTTGCTAAGCCTTGTAAGCGTAAGCTTTGCAAGCCAACCTATAAAGCTCATTTATAGCACAAATGCAACCCCTGGCGATGCCCACGACTTTGGTGCGCTGGAATTTAAAAAAGTGTTAGAAGAGTTAAGCGGTGGCACAATGACAGTGGAATACCACAACCAAGGCGTATTGTATAAACAAGATGCAGAATTGGCAGCTGTAAAAAGCGGTGCTGTGGATATTGTTTACTTAAGCGCACCATGGCTTGCACAAAATAGTCCCTGGGTATCTATGTTCGGCGCAGGTTATATTTTTAAGAACTTTGAACAGATGGATAGCATTATGAATGGTGAAATTGGGCAAAAAGTATTTACCCGTATTGCTGAAGAACAAGGTGTACTACCGCTATCTGCTTATTACTTAGGCACAAGACAATTAAACTTAATTGCAGACAAAGAAATAAAGACCCCTGCAGACTTAAAAGGTATAAACCTAAGAATGCCTACCAGTGAATCCTGGATTAAGTTAGGCCAGGCCATGGGCGCAAACCCAACACCTGTTGCATTTTCTGAATTATATCTTGCACTACAAACCAACACGGTAGACGGCCAAGAAAACCCACTGCCTACTGTTATTAAAGCAAAATTCTATGAAGTAACAAAATCCATTACCTTAACCAACCACTTGGTAGACTCTGTATGGCCAACCATTAACCTACAAACATGGAATAGTTTAACAGACGAGCAAAAAGGCTGGGTTAAAGAAGCAACCGAAGCCGGCAGAGCCAAAACCAACGAATTAAACTTGCAAACAGAAGCAGAAGCCGTTGAATTTTTGAAAAATGAAGGCATGAAGGTTTATGAAGCCGATGTAGACGCTTTTCAAAAAGCTGTAAGCGAAGCCTATTTAGCAGACACCGAATTTACCAAAGACTGGGATATGGAACTGTTTGCAGAAATCAACAAATAATAAAAATTGAGGGTAACCATTCCCTCAATTTCTATATGAGGTAAATTATGCTAAAAAAATGTATAAAACTGCTCCGCGATATTATTGAGGTATATATACCCATGCTGGCTTTATTATGCCTATTTATTGTATTTTTGGTGCAGGTATTCTTTCGTTATATACTAAATAACCCCCAAGCATGGACAATGGAAGCCTCTTTGATTTGCTTTGTATGGTTGGTAATGTTTGGTGCAAGCTATGCTCTACGCAAAAAAAGCCATGTTACTTTTAAACTGGTTTACGACAAATTACCCCACACACAGAAACACATATTAAGTATTGCAGGTAACCTTGTTTTAATAGTGGCCTTTGCAATACTTATTAAACCAAGTTATGATTTTATTAAATTCATGGACTTTCAAAGCACCTATATTTTTAAAATTAAATTCAGCTTAGTATATGCTCCCATACTCTATTTTATGTTAGCAACTATAGTATACCAAGCCATAGAGTTATATGAATCCATACTATCCATACGCAAAAAGGAAGATGTTACCATTTTAGATAGAGAAAGCACCGCCTTACAGGCTTGGATAGAAAAACACAGCAAAGCAGAGGAGGAAGCATAATATGAATATTGCGTTAATAGTAGCGATTATAATATTTGCGCTTGCATTTATATTAAAAATGCCCATTGCCTTGGGAATGATTGCCTCCGGTGCATTTTACTTTTTATTAAGCGATATTCGTCTTGGTTTACAGCAAGTGGCCAATGCAATGGGGAACACCATTTTTTCCAGCTATGTACTGATTGCTGTGCCATTATTCATACTCTCTGCCAATATTATGAACAGCGGGCAGATTACCAACATGATTTTTAAGTTTGCAAACGCATTGGTTGGTAGACGCCACGGTGGTTTAGGCCATGTAAATGTATTGGCTTCGCTTATCTTTTCCGGCATGACAGGTTCTGCCATTGCAGATGCATCCGGCCTTGGCAAAATGGAAATTCAAGCCATGCGTGAAGCAGGGTATGACGATGCTTTCAGCTGTGCTATTACTGCAGCCTCTGCTACCATTGGCCCTATTTTCCCACCGTCTATACCGCTGGTAATTTATGCCATGTATTCCAACACTTCTGTTGGTGATTTATTCTTAGGCGGTACGCTACCCGGCGTAATGATTGCTTTGGCCTTGGCTGTATATGTAGCTATAGTTGCCAAAAAAAGAAACTATCCGCGTGGCGAAAAAATGTTACTGCGCGACTTTATTTTCTTTACCTTAAAGGCTTTGCCGGCTCTACTAACCCCTGTGATTCTTTTAATTGGCATTTACACCGGTGTTATGACCCCAACAGAAGCCGGTGCCGTTGCAGGTATTTACGCATTGCTTATATCTGTGGTATTCTATAGAAGTGTGGGTTTAAAAGAATTTATTGCTGTAATTAAACAATCTGTAATTGATGTTGGTGGTATTAGTATAATGGTAGCGGCTGCCTCCATTATTTCTTATATTGTTGCCAGAGAACAAATTGCCGTTACCCTTGGCAACTGGGTACTAAGCATTACGGATAGTAAGTGGGTATTTATTACTTTAAGCAGTATTCTGATTTTAATTTTGGGTATGTTTGTAGACACCAGTGTAATACAATTTATATTCATCCCCATTTTATTACCATTGGCTATACAGCTTGATGTGAATTTAATTCACTTTGGTGTATTAACCACGCTCAACATGATGGTTGGCCTTTCTACACCACCTTTCGGAATGTTATTGTTTATTACCTCCAATATTAGTGGTACAGATCTAAAGTCTATTATAAAAGAAAACTGGTACCCACTGGCTGCCATGTTTATTGTATTATTACTTGTAACCTATGTGCCTGCGTTCAGCACGCTGATACCCAGCCTATTAAAATAAAAAAATGCAACAAAATGATGTAAAAGTAAAGTCCTTAGAAAAGGCACTCAAAATTTTAGAATGTTTTACGGTAGACCAACCGGAACTTGGTATTGCACAAATAGCAGAAAGCTTGGATTTATACAAAGGCAATGTACACAATATTGTATCCACCTTTGAAAAACTTGGCTACTTAGAGCAAAATCCCGTAAATAAAAAGTACCGTTTGGGTATGAATTTGTTGGAATTTACCTATAAAATTAACAGCAACCTAAGCTACCAGAATTTTGTGTACAACATTATAAGCGAAATTGCGGCAGAACTTTCTGTGCGTGTGTATTTTGCAGTGCCCAAAAATAATAAGGTATTTTACTTAAACAATGCGCAATATCCCACTAAGTTTCACGCAACCCCCTACCGTATTATTATTGGGGAAACGGCGCCCATGTATTGCACGGCACTTGGCAAAGCAATGCTTGCTTTTATGGATAACAATAAGCAAGCACCTATACTGGCTTTACCGCGCAAAAAATTTACACGCAATACCATTGTAGATGAAGGGGACCTTTTACACGAATTGGAACAAATTCGCCTGCAAGGCTATGCGATAGACAATTCTGAACACGAATTTGGCACAAAATGCTTAGCTGTGCCGGTAATTGCCCGTGGTGAAGTGGTTGCGGCCATCAGTGTTTCTATGGCTACCCCTGAGTTTGATGATGAGCAGATTAACAAATACTACGCCATACTGGCTAAAGCAGCCGGTGAAATTAAAACTTTATTTTAAATAATATCATAAAAATACCCCCTATTTTTAGGGGGTATTGCTTTATTCACTTATATATTGCTTGGCCAAGGCGGATATTTTGCGCATTTTATGGTTTACACCACTTTTGCTTAAAGGAGGAACAAGCATTTGACCCAGTTGCTCTAAACTGAGCTCCGGATTTTCTATGCGCAAAGCAGCAAAAGTTTGCAGGCTTTCCGGCAAGGCATCGTGCTGTTGCAAAAGTGCAATATCCTCCAACTGCTTTTGGGCAGCCACCAATGTTTTGTTGATGTTGCTGGTATCACAATTCAGAGCACGGTTGATGGAGTTTAGCACCTGTTTTTTAATAATGGTATCCTCTAAATGCATAACGGCTTGGTCTGCACCGATGATGGCCAAAAAGTCGCTGATGTCATCTGCTTTTTTTATGTAAAGCAAGGAGCTTTCTCTGCGCAAACTTTGTCTGCACTCTACACCGAAGCTTTTACAAATGCGTTTTAAAATTTTTAAGAATTGCTCACTTTGAGAAACCAATTCCAAATGGTAACCACTCACAGGGTCTTGCACAGAGCCGCAAACCAAGAAGGCGGCACGCACAAAGGCACGCTTACAACAAGTTTTTTGCGGCACATATTGAGGCAACATAGAGATTAGATTGCCATCGTAGTCCACCATTTTTAGAGCCACAAGCAGGGGGCTTGCATTGGCACTGCCTATATGCAGGCTATATTGGTACTTGCCACCAAAACGCTCATGGCGAACACGTTTGATAACCGGGGTAGTGGAAAACATTTGCCGTATATGCGTAAAAGCACGCCTTGCAAGAGCTGCATATTCAAAGCTAAGCTTTACTGCAAAGCGACCTTTGCCTTCAAACAGCAAAGCACCACAGCCAAACATAAAGGAAGCAAGTTCTGCCAATTTACAGCAATCTTTACTTTCTTCCTCCCGAATAAGTGCCAGTTTGCACTCGCTACTAAAGGACATGGTTTTGCACCCAGAGCGCTTGCTCTGCTTCTAAATCTCTATGGTTTACACGCGGTGAAAAGTCTTGCATGCGTTTGGCCAGCTCCTCCGCCATGGCTACACTGCGGTGTGCGCCACCGGTACAGCCTACGCCAATTACCAAACGCTTTTTGCCCTCTTGCACATAGCAGGGAATTAAAAATTGCAATAAGTCTTGCAGTTTTATAAGTAGGGTTTGGCTGTTGGAGTTGCCTAATACAAAATTCTGTATACATTCTTCAAGGCCGGTATGGGTTCCCAATTCCTTAATATAAAATGGGTTGGGTAATACACGCACGTCAAACACTAGGTCGCACTCGTCCGGTATACCACGTTTATAGCCAAAAGACATAATATCCAGCATAAGCCCTGCTTGTTCTTTTTCTACAATTTCGTTAATTTTCTTTTGTAGGGCTCTGGGTTTTAATTTTGAAGTATCTATCAAATACTTTGCCCGTTCTTTTAAAGGGGCAATTTTTTCTTTTTCTATGGCAATGGCTTTGCGTAAACCGATACGGCCATCACTGAGCGGGTGCTCTCTTCGGCTTTCTTGGTAACGGTTTAAGAGTACATCTTCACTGGCATCCAGAAATATCATTTCCAGTTGAAAGCCATTGCTGGTGGCTGTTTGTACAGTATCCAACAAAGTTTTTGCATCAAAGTTAAAGGCACTGCGTACATCTACACTCACGGCAATATCCTTTTCACTATTAGAAAAAGCTTCTAATATATTCCCCAGTACCGATTGGGGAATATTGTCTATACAGGTCATACCCATATCTTCCATATACTTCAAGGCAAGGCTTTTGCCTGCGCCAGACATGCCGCTTAATAAATACGCTTTCATGCAAAATCCCCCATTTGTTTTACTTCAGGCTCTAACTGGTAGCCGGTTTTTTCTTTTACAATGTTCTGTACTGAATGAATCAATTCCAAATATTCCTTTGCAGTAGCGCCCCCATCGTTTACCAAAAAGCCTGCATGCTTGGTGCTTACACAGCAGCCACCCACACGAAAGCCTTTGAGCCCACACTGCTCAATAAGTGCTGAGGCATAATTTCCTTGTGGGCGCTGAAATGCACTGCCACAGGAGGGAATATCTAAGGGTTGTTTTTCTGCACGGCTGGTGTTATAGGCAAGGCTTTGTGCATGAATTTCTTCTTGATTGCCCTTTTGCAATTGGTAACCCACACCAAGTACAATGGCTTCTGTATTTTGCAGCGAACTATGACGATACGCAAATTCCATTTGTGCATTATTAAAGCGTACTACTTTTCCCTCTGCATTTAAAAAATCTACAAAAGCAACTACATCTTTCATTTCACCACCGTAAGCACCGGCGTTCATTACCACAGCACCACCTACAGTGCCGGGAATTCCGCTGGCAAAGCTTAAGCCAGCCAATGCCTGCTGCTCTGCAAAAGCGCTAAGTGCTTGCAATGTAGCCCCGCTTTGCGCATAGAGTATAGTATCCCCTTGCAATTCTATATGGGCAAACCGTTTACCCATATGTAGCACAATGCCGCGTACACCTTGGTCTGCCACAAGCAAATTGCATCCCTTGCCTATAACATACAAAGGGAGTTTTTTTTGCTTTGCAAAGGCTTGGCAAAACTTTACATCTTCTATACCATACACTTCTACAAACACATCGGCAGGGCCGCCAATTTGTAAAGAAGTATAAGTTGCAAGGCTTACATTGTATTGCAAGCCTTGCAATGATTTTAATGCTTCAAATTGTACTTTCATAAATTCCTTAATAATAGGTATAACGGCCTGTTAAACGTGGTAAATCTCTATACATGCCATAGGCATCTGCGTATACCCTATAACTTTGGCCAATTTCCCATGGAGTTTTAGATTTGTTTTCCAGCAATATACGCAAAGGACGCTCTTCTGTGCCGCAATTCATAATGGCAAGTTGTGGGTTTGAAGTAATAATTTCTTCTATTTGGCCAATGCAAACATATTTTTGGCCGGCACGCACACGCTCGTTAATGGTATTGATAAGCTGGTTGTAGTTGGCATCGTCCATAGCCCAGGCAGAGCGTGAATATTTATCAATATCCGGTACATAGTATACGGTATGCTTAATTTCTGTGGTTTTGCTGCCGGGTTTGGATGCAGTAAAAACAATTTCATTATCGCCCATTTTATCAAACACAGCTTTAAAACTAAAGCTACCGTCTTTATCTATATTGGTAATATCTAAATCTGTATGTGGCGTTTGCACCAGAATATAGGCTTCCGGAATGGTAACGGCACGCACTGTCATATAGTCAAAGGTAGAAACAGAGGAAATATCTGCAGCCAAATCTACCGGAATTTCTTGTTTTTCTCTGTAAATTACCACTTGTTGCACGTTTTCACG
Source organism: Bacillota bacterium (assembly GCA_023396045.1). Lineage (GTDB taxonomy): Bacteria > Bacillota > Clostridia > Christensenellales > Aristaeellaceae > JAAZPT01. Next base: position 60,665 of record JAEWXD010000002.1, read on the forward strand.
GCTATATTGTGCCTTGCAACGAATGGTAAATACATTATCCCCTACAGGGCGTATGGGGGCGTTAAAGGTAACATTACCATCGTCTGTATTTACGATATCGGAATATTCTTCGTCATTGATCCAAAGTTTACTATTTTTACGCACTTTAATATCAATTTTATAAATGGAAGTATATACCGTATCTCTACGAGTTGCCGGCGTAATAATCTCCAGTGGAGAAAGCGGAATATCAATGGTATAGCTTACAGGTTCTAAGGGAATATGTTTACCATTGGTTTTACGTATATAAGGGCTAAGACTTACAGTAATGGTATCGTTTACATAATCCCCAAAATTTTCATACCAAGTATAATCCGCCACTTCAACGGTAGCATAGCCACCAACCACCATAAAGTTTTTATGCAACTCTTTGATATAGATTTGTGTGCCTTCCTCTCCGGGAATTTTAATGGTATGGGCAGCGGCATCATTTAAAATAGATGGAATTACGGTAGCCTGATTCGCCAATTTTTCGCTTTCCTGACCTGCTTTTTGAAAACGCAGAATAGAAACGGTACTAATGCCAATGGAAAGCAATACCATAGCAATGGGTATAAGCAACAGCATATTAAATTTGCGTTTTAACCGCGTATTATGTGCTTTGCGCCTATGTGCCTCTGCCCAGAGTTCTGCATTTTGGGGCTCTATGGCGGGCAATTTACCTGTGGGTGGTGCAGGCCTGTTCTCTAATTTTTGGCGTTGCATTTCCACACTTTCGCTAATGCCCATAAATTCGCCATTCATAGCATCAAAAATTTCACGCACACGGTTTGGATCCCAATCTTGCTCTTCCTGCATGCCATGCTCTACAATTTCTTCCATTTTAGAGCTGCGTTTCACATTGCTTTGAATAAACTGTTTGGTAAGCCTACGGTTCTTTTCTTGCACACGCTTGCCTTGCACCGTGCTTTCACGTATATATACCATTTCCTGCGCCAATTTTTCACGGCTGTCGGTTGCTTCGCTTACTTCACCATATTGATCGGGGCGTACATAGATGGTATTGTTTTCTTTTTTATTAACTTCTTCTAACCAAGAGGGCTGTGCCAGCGGCAAAGGGGTGCCACAATAAAAGCAGTTGATACTACCTATGCGATTTAATTTTTGGCAATTAGGGCACTTCATTCTATTCCTCCACAATCCATTGATCTGGATTATAGTATATCATACGGTCAAATTGTTCTTTTAAGGATTTTTGTACTTTAAAGTCTGCAACGCCATTGGCAAGCCAGCCATGGTCTTGCTGATATTTGCAAATGGCTTTAAAACTGGCTTGGTCAAAATGGGCTGTAATATCGTATTCACTGATGTAGTCAAGGGCAGCCAAATGCTTCTGCATGTTTTCTACTGCAAAACCACGATTGCCAAAGCGCATGGTAGTGCCTATGTTTGTGTTTGCATAGGTGCCATAGCCAAGAATTTGCCCCTTACCCAGTGGATAGCTGTTGCGCTGCACACGGTCTGGGTTATTGCCCTCTATAACATGCACAATGGTTTCCCCATTGGTTTGTTCTACATATTCTACAAGCGCCACATGGCTGGTGTTAAAGTTGCCCTCGTAACCCAAGAACATAAAATCACCGGTTTTGGGAACATAGCTGTTGGTTTCCAGTTTTTGCCCGGTTTCCCAGTACCATTGTGTGCCCCAATTAGGCACACGGCCTGTGCGGTGAATATACCTGCCTTGGCTTAAAAACCAATCTCTACCCGTATTTTGACCAGAATACAGGGGATATACATTTTTTAGTAAATGGCTTGCAAAACGCTCGTCTGTTTGGTTTACTGCCCAACACAAAAACTCTGCACACCATTCGGCTTGTGGGTCGCCTGCCCAAATACCATATTTGCTTGTGCCGTCTTTTTCTTCTATGGTGCCCAATTCTTCCCTTGCAACAGTAATAAGGTTTGCAATTTCTGCAGGAGTATCCTTAGTGAGTGAGATATTTTCTGCCTGTGCAAAGCTTACAGACAAAAGGGCAATGAGTAGTAAAAACCATTTTTTCATGCTTTATTTTTTAATATTAAACTCTTCTATACCACGAAATACAGAGTTTTCTCGTATATCTCTGGCATTGGTAAACACTTTACGGGTTAACATGGAGCCCATTCTATAAAACAAAGGAATAAAAGGCAAATCCTCTGTAAACTGCAGCTGTATTTCCTGCCCTTTGTAAGCAATTTCACTCAGGCCGGTTTGCTCTCTGTATTCTGCCATAAGGGTGTCCATCTTTTTACTTTTATAACGGCCGAAATTGCCCACTTTTGCATTGCTGCTCATAAGCAAAAAGCCGGGGTCAAAAGCATCGTCCATTTGGAAGGCAACCAGAGCCATATCAAAAGAATGGGCTTGCAGGTGGGTATGCACTTGGTCTATGCTTTTCAGTTCTATACGCACACTGATTTTAAGCCTTTCAAGCATGGATTTAATGCGAAGCGCTGTTTCATAACGCACAGAATTTTCAGGATCTTCATACACAAGCAGGCGCAACGCAAAGTTTGCAAGATTTCCCTCTTCGTCTATTTTATCTAAAATACCGTCATCATCATTATCGTTCCAGCCAAGATTTTCTAAGGTTTGCCTTGCTTCTTCCAAATTATATTGGTAGTAGCTATCAAGATCGGCATACATAAAGCTGGCACTGGGGAAGGGGGTATAAGCCCTGCTTACACGCCCTGCAAAAACACGGTTGCCAATGGCATTGAGATCTATGGCCTTCATAATCGCACGCCTTGCCTCTGCATCCTTGAGTCTGTACTCGTTATTATTCAATAGCAGTACTTCCAACTGATTGGTTCTATAGGGCAAAGAAAGCACGCCTACACCGCTTTTATATTGGGCAGCAGCAAGGGAACGGGTAATGGCAGTATCCAGCCTGCCATATTCAAAATCACTCACTAATTTTTTTGTATTTTGGTAAAAGCTGACCAAAATGGTTTCTACCTGCGGGTGTTGTTTCCACCAAGATGCATTGGCTTTGAGCCATAGAGATTTTCCCGGTTCAAACTGGTCTATTACATAAGGGCCGGAGCCGGCAGGATTTTCTTGCTGCACTTGGTTAGCAGGCACTACAGGAAATGTAAGTGAATAAAGTGAAATAAAGTAAGGGCGCTCGGTAAGTACGGTAAGCTGGGTTTCACTTGTAGCTTGGAAGCTTTTGATATTATAGCGCATAAGCGAATAATGGCCTTGAGGTAAGCCCTCTTCGTTCTTAGCACGCTCTAAAATAAAATTACCACTGGCGGCAATATCATAGGCTGTGAGTTTTTGCCCATTACTAAAGCTTACATCGTCCCGAATTTCAAAATTCAAAGTGTTGCCACCAACATTATCTATATCCTTTGCCAAATAAGGTTCCGGCAAGCCGTTATCTCCTATACGGAGCAAGCTTTCGTACACCAAACCATAAAGGCTTACAAAATCTCTGTCTTCCGGTAAAAGCGGCATGAGCTTTGTGGTTTTAGAAGAAATAATACCTACACTCAGGCTATCTTTTACGGTTTCTGCCTGCACAAAAACAAGCGGCAAACCCAAAAGCAGTGCAAGCAGCACTGCACTAAGGCGTTTCAAAAAAGAGTTTTTTGTATATTGCATAGGAATCTAAAACTCGCTTTACATAAGTTTTGGTTGGGCCTTCCGGAAACCGTTCCATAGGAATGGTTTTACCATCCGGGCTGATTTCCGGATTCTTTAGCCAATTTGCCACCTGCCCTTGCCCCGCATGGTAAGCGGCGGTGGTAAGCACAGGGTCGCCATGAAAACGGTTGGATAAAAATTGCAAATACCAACAGCCATATTCTATGGCAACGGCAGGTTCTGCCAATTTTTCAAAATGATAATTGCTGTCTTTCAGTTTACCGGCAATCCACTCTGCTGTTTCCGGCATCACTTGCATAAGGCCAAGTGCACCTACATTGCTACGTGCATCCGGCTGAAAACTACTTTCCCTATTGATTATAGCGGAAACATAGGCAGCATGCAAATTGTAGCGCATGGCGGTTGTAATAATACTCTCTTTATAATACAGAGGGTGGCGATTGATAACACGTTGCTTTGCCGACTCTTCACTTGCCCGTTTGGCAATAATAAGGCCGTTGAATATGAGCAACACCACAACCGCTATAAGATTTAACACAAGCAGCAAAGCCATGATGCGTTTTATAAATCTTTTTTTAGGCTTTGGTTTATTTGCTTGCATAAAGGGGTTTTGCTGCAAGGGTTTGCGTTGCACATTGGGTGCATAATAAGCTTGCCCCAGAGGCATGACCTGCGGTGGAGCCATGGGGGCTTGTACTGCGCCACGTCTATTGGGAATTTGCTTTATGGGGGGCTGATTTGCTTGCCGGCGTCTTGGCCCTGCTTGCATAAAGTACCTCGTATTTCTGTAAAATTTGCTTCACGCTTTGTTCGGTTTCTGCAAAACTGCATTCTGTATTGATATTATAATGCGAAAGCGCCATTTTCTGTTCTGTTGGCATTTGCGCCTGAATGCGCTGCTGTGCTTGCGCTAAACTGAGCCCATCTCTTTTCATAACTCTTGCAAGCTGTGTTTTGGAACTGGTATAGCAATGCACAATCACATCTGCAATATGCTGCATATTAGTTTCAAACAACAAGGGGATTTCTATGGCAATGGCCGACTTGCTTTGGCTTGCTTGTATAATGCGCTGTATTTCTGCATAAATAAGGCCGTGCATAATGGAATTTAGGCTTTGCAAATGGGAGGGATTACTAAAAACCAATTGCCCTAAGGCTTTGCGTTGTAAAACACCATCCACATAGTAACCTGAACCAAAAGCTTGCTCTATTTGTATTTGGGCTTCTTTCGTATTTGCAATATCATGGCCTATGGTGTCGGCACTAAAGGTATCTATGCCTTGTTTTGCAAAGCATTTTAGCACATTGCTTTTGCCACTGGCGATACCGCCCGTAATTACAAAACAGATCATTTGCTTTCGTACCAACTTTTGGCTGTATGAATATCTGCAACCAGTGGCACTTTTAAGCTTACCACATTTTGCATAACTTCTTGTAACATTTGACTTACTTGTTCTGCCATATCTTCCCTGCACTCTATAATCAATTCATCATGCACTTGCAAAATAAGTTTTGCATTTTCTATGTTCTGCAGTTCTTCTTGTACACGCACCATCGCCAGTTTAATAATATCTGCCGCTGTGCCTTGCACAGGGGTATTCATAGCAATACGCTTACCAAACGCACGCATATTTGCATTTTTGCTCTGCATTTCGGGCAAAGCTCTGCGTCTACCAAACAAGGTAAAAATAGCACCTTCTTTTTCTGCTACTTCTACGCAATGATCCATATATTGGCGCACACCGGGGTATCTGTCAAAATACATGGCAATAAAATGTTCTGCTTCCTTAAGACTAATATTGGTATTGCGCGCCAAACCAAAGGAACTGATACCATACACCAAGCCAAAGTTTACAGCCTTGGCGTTGCTACGCATGGCAGCGTCCACTTTTTCTACAGGAATACCAAAAATTTCTGCTGCTGTGGTGGTGTGAATATCCTTGCCGCTTTGGAAGGCTTTGATTAAGTTTTCATCGCCACTCAAATGGGCAAGCACACGCAATTCAATTTGCGAATAGTCTGCATCAATAAGCGTGTAGCCGTCTTTGGCAACAAAAGCTTTACGGATTTCTGCCCCTTCTTTACTGCGAATGGGGATGTTTTGTAAATTGGGGTCAAGGCTTGAAATTCTACCTGTTACGGTGCCTGTTTGGTCAAAACGGGTATGCACACGGCTTGTAGTTTGGGTAAGTGCAAGCAAGGCATCAATATAGGTACTCTTGAGCTTGGTAAACTTACGATATTCTAATATATTTGGTATGGCCGGGCTAAGATGAGCAATTTTTTCCAAGCTTTCTGCGTTGGTGGAATAGCCGCTTTTGTTCTTTTTGCCATGGGGCAAATTCATGCGTTCAAACAGAATTTCGCTAAGTTGCTTAGGGCTGTTGAGGTTAAAACCGTCAAAGCCGGTTTGTTCATACACCAGGTTTTGCAAGCGTTCTATTTCATCGCTAAACCATTTAGAAAGGTCAAACAGAATGTTTCTATCTATCTCAAAGCCACTTTGCTCCATAGCAAATAAGGTTTGAGAAAGCGGAAACTCACATAGCAACGCCAAATGAAGCATACCTGCATTGTTTAATGCTGTGTATTGTTTGGTGGCAAGGCTGTATAAAGCCTTAGCACTCGCTTCCCCTGTGAGCTCTTCTAAACTGCGCTCGCCTTGGGCAGCCTCTAAGATATAGTTTGCAATCATACTATCCCACACAACAACAAATGCAGGTATAAACTGTACGCTCGCCCATGTTTGCAAAAGCTCTTTTTGGTGGTGGCAAAGCACTTGTTTGCCTGCAAGCACGGTATTTAAAGCGCTAAACGCTGTTTGCGCATGCAAACCTTGGCTAAGCAGG
>JAEWXD010000013.1 GCA_023396045.1 Bacillota bacterium
GTGTATAGCAAAGAATTACACTCTACGCTTTTGCAAATGTATAGAGAGCGTATACCTAATATTAAAACAATCCCCGGTGTAGAAGCTTTGCTTCAATATTTGCATCAAAAGAATATACCCTTAGGCATCATAAGCGATGGAACACCCATGGCACAAAATAATAAATTGTTAGGGCTAAACGTAAGGCATTATTTTGATTTTGTTGTGTTTTCAGACGCGTTGGGTGGGCCACATTGCCGCAAACCCTGCGATGTTGGTTTTCGCTATATCCAAAAACAAATGCAAATTCCCTTCCCCAATCTGTTGTATATAGGAGATAATGCCGATAAAGATTTTTACCCTGTAGAACATTTGGGCATGCAAGGTATACAATACCGCAACCCCAATGGTGTATATTATGGGAAAAAATATAAATACAACAGTAATGATTTTTATTTCATATTACAAAAAATACAGACAATTTTGGAGAATACTATGCCAATTAATATTACCATTGACGGCCCGGTAGGGGCGGGAAAATCCACCGTAGCAAAAGAAGTTGCAAATAGATTAGGCATCTTGCATTTGGATACCGGTGCTATGTATCGTGCTTTTGCCTATGCATGCCATACGCAAGGTGTTTCTGCAGAAGACACAGAAGGCATAGTGAACATGTTGCAAAGCACCAATTTAGAAGTTGCATTTGTAGAAGGTGAACAAAAAACATTGGTAAACGGGCAATGCGTGAATGCTTATATCCGCACACCGGAAATCAGTATGTTAGCTTCAAATATTTCAAAAAATCCATTGGTGCGTCAAAAGCTGGTAGAAGCCCAAAGGCAAATCGCCAGTACACAGGATGTGCTTTTAGATGGCAGAGATACGGGTACCAATGTGCTTAAAAATGCAAAAGTAAAAATATTTTTAACAGCCAGCGCACAGGAACGTGCAAGGCGACGCTTTGAACAAAATGGTAAAACAGTTAGTTTTGAAGAAGTTTTGCAAGATTTAATCAAAAGAGATAAACAAGATATGGAAAGAGAAATCAACCCGCTTGTTATTGCAGAAGATGGCATTTTGGTAGATACTACCCATATGAATTTTGAAGAAAGTGTTGAATATATATTACAAATCGTGAGGGAAAAATATGAAGGCGAACTTAGTCTATAAAATGGCACGCGGTTTTGGCCAACTTACACAAAAGCTTATGTACCCTGTGCAGTATCATGGCTTAGAGCAGTTTAGAAAAATTACCGGGCCTTATATTTTAATATGCAACCACTTAAGTTGGAGAGATGTTTTAACTTTAATGGTTGCAGCAAACCAACACCCCATTTATTTTATTGCAAAAAAAGAATTGTTTAAAAATAAATTCTTAGCATACTTATTTAACCAAGCTTACGTAATTCCTATTCAACGTCAAAGTGCAGATTTGGGCGCTATTCGAAAAGCTTTGGCAACTGTGAAACAAGGGAATGTTTTGGGGATTTTTCCGGAAGGATCCAGATACTATGGTGGTGATATGCAACAGGCAGAATCCGGTATTGCATTGCTTGCTGCCATGGCTAAAGTACCTGTTATACCATGCTATATAGACAGAAAAATGGAGAAATTTAATAAGGCAAATGTATATTTCTTTGAGCCTTTACAATACCAAGATATTACAGGTGCAAATTTTAATGAACAATTTATGCAAAGATTAAAATCATTCTATGCAGATGTAGTCAAAATGCACTAAAAGTGTTCATAATTTGTAAAAACTTACAAAATTTGTTGTTATTTTGAAAAAACACTAAAAAAGCTTGAATATATAAGTAAAATAAGCTAAAATAAAGGAGATATATGCCAATTATTATTGCCAAGCATGCAGGCTTCTGTATGGGTGTCAGTAGAGCGATTACACAGGCGCTTTCTTTAGCAAAGCAGTATCCAGGTATCAATTCTTTAGGGGAATTGGTGCATAATCATTCTGTTATTGAAAAGCTCACTGCACAAGGTTTACTTGCAAAGGATATAGACGATATATCCTCCAAACAAGTGCTTATTCGCAGCCACGGTGTTGGCCCACAAGTAATTGCATTATTAGAGCAAAAAAATAAACAGGTGTTTGATCTCACTTGCCCTTATGTAGCAAGGTTACATAAGCAGGTAGCAGAGTATAGTAAAAACGGCGATACTGTTATTTTAGTAGGGGATCAAGAACACCCGGAGATAATTGGCACCATTGGTTGGTGTAAAGGGCTTACCTATACCGTAAATAGTATAGAAGAGGCTGTTGCACTACCCGATATGCAAAAAGCGTTGGCGGTTGCACAAACCACTTTCCGTTCAGAACTGTGGGAAGAAATATGTGCTGTATTGCAAACAAAAGTAAAAGAACTAAGCGTTCACAATACAATATGCAACGCTACAAAGCAAAGGCAAGAAGCAGGTAAAGAGCTTGCAAAAAAGGCCGATGCAATGATTGTTGTTGGTGGCAAACATAGTGCCAACACACAAAAACTGTATAAAGCTTGTAAAGAGCTGTGCAGTAGAACCATTTTGGTAGAGCGCGCGGAGGAAATTCCACCGGGCTTTGCAGATATAAATTCGGACATAATAGGGGTCACCGCAGGCGCATCAACGCCGGAGTGGTCTCTCAAGGAGGTTGTTACACGCATGACAGACATCGAAAAGATGGAACAAGTTACCCAAGAAGCGGAAGAAGTTACTTCAACAGAAAGCTCTAACGCAGATTTCATGGCTCAAGTAGAAGCTACAATGGTTAGAATTCACCCAGGCCAAGTTATTACCGGCACTGTAGTGCAAATCACCGATGGTGATGTTTGCGTAGATATCGGTTACAAAACAGAAGGCCGTATCAGCAAAGAAGACTTAGCTAACGAAGATGTTAAGTTAGGGGACGAAATTGAAGTAGAAGTTGTGAAAGCAAAAGATAGCGATGGTTATGTTTCTCTTTCCCAACGCAACATTATCAACCGCAAAGTATGGGATGAACTTGTTGCAAAATATGAAAACAACGAAGTTGTTGAAGCAGTTGCAAAGGATGTTGTTAAAGGCGGTTTAATAGCCCGTATCAATGGTGTTCGTGCATTTATTCCTGCATCTCAAATCGCAGTTCGCTTTGTAGATAATTTAGAACAATTCAAAGGTCAAACTTTGCGTTTAAAAATTATTGAATTAGATCAACAAAAGAAACGTATTGTTGCAAGCCGCAAAGCTGTTTTAGCAGTAGAAGAAAAAGCTCGTAAAGAAGAAGCTTGGAACAGATTAGAAGTTGGCAAAGTAATTGAAGGTACTGTAAGAAGACTTACAAACTTTGGTGCTTTTGTAGACTTAGATGGTATTGATGGTTTAATTCACGTTTCTGATTTATCTTGGGGTCGTGTAAAACATCCAAGCGAAGTTGTTAAACCAGACCAAAAAGTTATGGTTAAAGTTTTGGCTTTAGATGAAGAAAATCATCGCATTCAACTTGGCTTAAAACAAACTGTTGAACACCCATGGGAAAACATCGAAGAAAAATTCCCACAAGGTGCAGTTGTAGAAGGCAAAGTTGTTAGAATTACTGCCTTCGGTGCATTTGTAGAATTGGCTAACGGTTTAGACGGTTTAGTTCATATTTCTCAATGTGCTTTGAACCGTATCAACAAAGTAGAAGATGCAGTTCAAGTTGGTCAAGTTGTACGCGTTAAAGTATTGGGCGTAAACCCTGAAGAACGTAGAATTAGTTTGAGCATTCGTGAAGTATTGGCAGATGAAGCATTGGATGCCGATTTAGAAGATTTTGATGTACCAAGTACAGAATTAGAAATTTCCGACGAGGAATAATCTTTCCATTTAAGGAGTAAAGGAAGTCTGTTCCTTTACTCCCTTTTTTACAGGTGAACTATGAAATATATATATCGTGGGCAAAAAAATAAAGTATTAAACGGTATAGATAAGCAAAAGTTAGGCTATACCATTGTTATTGCACTGCTAACTATTGCGCTTATTATTTCCATTGCAACTCGTTTTGTTGGCGGGGGTACCTTTACCATGGATGGCTTTGAAGAAAACATAAATACAATGATGAAGGCGGAAATGCGCCAAGCCATAAGCGCTGCAGAGGAGCTGAATCGTTCTGCAAGTACAGGCACATCCAACACTTTAAGCAGAGTTAGGCAACATGTGCATGGCTTGCAAGTACTAAATTCAATGTCCATATTGGTTCATGGTCAAAGTGGCAGGGTAATACCGCAACAAGATTTAGACAATACACAATCTGTCATTAATTCATTTAATGGGCAATTGCAAACTGGTCAAACCATTGGCCAAGTACTTAGTAAGCTGATGGAAGCTTTAAATATATTACAGGCAAGTGTAAATGCCAAATAAAGAGGTAAATAACATGAATACAATCATTAAAAATATACATATTTGTCAAGGTGTAATAAACAACGCCATTTCTTTTATTCCCAATGGTGAAATTCATATTCAAGGGAATACCATTGTGTATGCAGGCACAGCGCAAAATGCACCGGTTTTTCAAGCAGAAAAAATAATTGATGGTGAAAACGGTATAGCAATGCCGGGTATGGTAAATTTGCATACCCATACACCTATGACCATGTTGCGCAGTGTTGGTGGCAACTTGAATTTAGAAGATTGGCTAAATACTGCAATTTTTCCAAGAGAAGCCAAGTTAAACGATGATATCGTATACTTAGGCAGTGTGCTTGGTATTATGGAAATGCTACGTTTTGGCACCACCAATTTTAACGATATGTATATGCGTATGGATGCTGAAGCAAAAGCTGTTCGTGATTTTAAAATGCGTGCTACCTTAGGTGCCGGTGCGGTGTCTTTTGGAGAAGAAGATATGGCCGATTATGACCAAAGCTTAGAATTTGCACTCAAATGGAATAATCAAGACAATGGTAGAATTAAAACCGCCATTGCACCTCATTCCTGCTATCTAACCACCAATTCACTATTTAAGCAAACTTCCATTGATGCACATAAATACAATTTACCTATTCATATTCATATTAGCGAAACACAAACAGAAGTAGCTACCGTTAAAGAAAAATTTGGTTTAACGCCAACCCAAGTGCTTGATAAATTTGGCTTGTTGGATTTACCTATTATCGCTGCACACTGTGTATGGCTTACCGAAGAAGATATTGCACTTGCTAAAAAAGCAAATTATACAGTCGCACATAACCCTATCAGCAACTTAAAATTGGCCAGTGGTATTGCACCCATTACCAAATATATACAAGAAGGTATAAAAATTGGTTTGGGTACTGATGGCGTTGCAAGCAATAATAACCTCAACCTTTGGGAAGAAATGCGTTCTATGCCTTTATTACAAAAAGGTGTTACATTAAATCCAACTGTTATTACTCCGGCTCAAACTTTGCATGCAGCAACCTTAGCTGGTGCTAAGGCCTTAGGTTATGAAAACCTTGGTATCATTAAAGAAGGCTATCTTGCAGATATTGCACTGATTGATATGAACAATGCAACCGCAGTGCCACAAAACAGCTTAGAAGATGATCTCATCTATGCCCTTCAAGGTAGTGATGTGTTCTGTACTATGGTTGATGGCAATGTGCTCTACTACAAAGGCGAATATCCGGGCTTTAATAAACAAGAAATTTTTGATGCATGCAAAAAAGCAGCACGAAGTTTGGCATGAAAATAGCCGTTGTATACCAACATTATTATCCGGAGCAGTTTCGCCTAACGCCTATTTGTGAAGAACTGGTAAAACAAGGGCATCAAGTTGTTGTATACACCGGTTTGCCCAACTATCCTCACGGCAATATACCTAAAAAGTATCGCTTTTTTCAAAACCGTAGGGAAGAGCATAATGGGGTACAAATTGTGCGTAGCTTTGAAATTGGGCGCAAGCCGGGTAAAATTGGCCTTGCTATCAATTATGTTAGTTTTACAATTTCTTCTATATGGCGTGCGTTGTGGGCTCCGTTGGATTTTGATGTAATATTTTCCTATTCCACTTCGCCGGTGTTAATGACATTGCCGGGCATTATTTTAAAGAAACGTTCAGGCAAAACACTCCATATGTATTTAATGGATATATGGCCGGCTTGTTTATCTGCAATGCATGTGCAAGAAAGTGCATTGCTGTATAAAATAATGCGCAAAGTGAGTAAATACATTTATAAACAATGTGATAGTATTCAATATAGCTCTAAAGCATTTCAGAGTTATATGTTGCAAGAACATAATATCCAGCTAAAACAAGAAGATTATTTGCCACAGTTTGCAGAAAGTTTATTTGAAAATGAAGCACAAAGCATAGACTCTATTATCAGCAATTTTGTGTTTGCCGGCAATGTCGGCCATATGCAAAGTGTAGAAACCATTGTAGAAGCTGCACAAATTTTGAAGAACGAAGATATTCATGTTCAAATTTTAGGGGAAGGCTCTGCCTTGGCAAAATGTAAAGCTTATGCAGAAGACCTCGGCCTTACCAATATAGAATTTTTAGGAAGAAAGCCGGTAGAGCAAATGCCGGAATATTATGCCAAGGCAGATGCTATGCTTGTTACCATGCGTAACGATTCTTTAGTAAACAAAACGCTTCCGGGTAAAGTGCAAAGCTATATGGCTTTTGCCAAACCTATCATTGGTGCAATCAATGGCGAAACCATGGATGTTTTGCAAGAAGCAAATGCCGGCTTTGTAAGCCCCGCAGAAGATGCAGTACTTCTTGCAGATAACATGTTGCGTTTTCATCAATTAAGCAAAGAAGAAAAACTTGTTTTTGCGCAAAACGCAAAAAGCTACTATAATACGCATTTTAAATTTCAACCTCATTTTCAAGCATTGCTAAACGCTTTGCAAAAAGGAGTACAATAATGAAAAAAATTCTGTGTGTTGCATTACTATTTTGCTGTGTTTGTTTCGGTTCTTTTGCCCAAGAAGCACAACCTTTACCCAAACGTGGTTCTTTAAAAGGCGGCACAACCAAGGTGCATAACAATATAGAACTTGTGCGTGGTCAAAAAGATGATTTCCATTACGCTTTTATTATTTTAGACCAAAATCAAAGTGCTATAGATATTGGTTTTATGAGTAATAAGCATAAATCATGTAGTTTATATGCCCCTAAGGGGCAATATCAGCTGATTGTTGCTTATGGTAACACATGGTATGGGGTAAAAAAACTGTTCGGCGCAGAAGGCACTTATTTAAAAACAGATTTTTTTGAAATTGAAAAGTCTAATAAAACTTATCAAATTACCGTTAATGCAAAGGATGCAGAGATTCCTGCTTATGCTTTGCAATTAGAGGATATATTATATGAATGATACAATTGCAGGCATAGCTACTGCTTCTGGTCAAGGGGGTATTGCCATTATTCGTGTAAGCGGCGCAATGGCAGAGCCAATCATGCAAAAAGTGTTTCAAAGTAAAACTACAGAATATCAAAGCCATCATCTGTATTATGGTCATTTGTTGAAAGATGGGCAAAGGGTAGATGAATGTATGGCTGTGCTTATGCGTGCCCCCAAAAGCTATACCAAGGAAGATGTATTTGAACTCCATACGCATGGCGGTGATGCAGCTGCTATGCAAGCCTTGCAAGTAATGTTAGATAATGGTGCAAGGCTTGCTGAAGCGGGGGAGTTTACCAAACGCGCTTTTTTAAATGGCAGAATTGACCTTAGTCAAGCAGAAGCAGTGATGTCTATGATTCAAGCCACAGGCGAGAGTGCTTTGCGCTCAGCAAGTCAACAACTCAGCGGTATGCAAAGTAGGTTCATTCAGCAAAGCAAAGAACACCTTATCAACGCTTTGGTAGGCATAGAAGCAGCTATTGACTATCCTGATGAAATAGACGAAGAAGAAGCCGTAGGCGAACTTTTGCCTAAACTCTATGCAATAGAAAAGATATTAGACGAAACCATAGACGAAAAAAGCGCAAGGTTAATTCGTGACGGTTTGGATGTTGTACTTGCCGGCAATCCAAATGCAGGTAAAAGCACTCTATTTAATGCACTTTTAAATAAAGATAGGGCCATTGTAACCGATATTCCGGGTACAACACGCGATTTGATTTATGGTAGTTTCTATATCAACGGCATATTGGTAAATTTAATAGATACTGCTGGTATGCGCATTACAGATGACCCTGTAGAAGCCATCGGCGTAGAAAGAGCAAAAAATATTGTAAGTAATGCGGATGTTGTACTCTACACGGTAGATGGGGTAAATGGGCTTACACAGGAAGACATAGCCTTTATACAAAGCATAGATAGCCCCAATAATGCAGTGGTTATCACAAAAACAGATTTACAACATAGCTTACAGATGGAAGCTATACGTAGTTTTGCAAAGCATATACAAATTATGTTTAGCTCTGCAGTAAGTTCAAATGGTTTGCAAGAAGTGAAGGAATTTTTAAAACAAAAGTCCACTTTGCCAAAAACGTTAATACTTACTCATACAAGGCATTTGCATGCAGCTAAAACTGCATTACAAAGCGTACGTAATGCAATAGAGCAAGCAAAAGCTCAGCAGGCTTTAGATTTTATTGCCATAGACCTTAAAGATGCGCTCTTTGCTTTAGGAGAAATTACCGGTGAAAGTGTAAGCGAAGATTTAATAGACCGTATTTTTGAAAGTTTTTGCGTAGGAAAATAGGAGGATAGTATGAAAAAAATATTTTCTATATTACTTGTTTTTGTTTTACTTTTAGGTGTTGGTTATACAAGCGGTGCCCAAGCTAACACTGCAACCCAAAATAAGATAGTTGCAGCTAAAACTAAAAAAACAAATAAAAAGCAAAATACCATGCTTAAAATGAAGTTAGCAACTCGCTCAGGCCCTGGTACTAAATTTACCAGCACAGGCACATTCCCCAAAGCCACTTCTGTAAAAGCTATAGAAAAATATAAACATAATGGTACTGTATGGGTACTTGTAGAATTTAAATATAAAAAAGAATTATACCGAGCCTATACTGGTGAAAAACGTTTCAGAATATCAACTTCTAAAGTACCAACCACTCAATATTTGAATAAAAAAGCCGTAATAAACACGCAAACAGATGTATTTTATGGCCCGGGTAGCAATTATAAAAAATATAAAAACCCAATTATTGCCAATACAGAAATCACAGTGGTTGGTGTAGAAAATGGCTTTGCACATATTGACTATTCTGTTGATAAAAGCATTCGCAGAGCATATATTCCAGAATCTAACGTAATATATAAATAATTACCAATTGGTTTTCTGCAACATAAAAAGCATTCCAGGCGGAATGCTTTTTATGTTGCAGTTTTATTGTTTAGCACCATCAATAATGGCTAATTTTACTTCAAAGTCCAGATATTCTCCATCATCAAGTTGATTGGTGTTGCTCTTGTTTGCAAGATCCGGTACTCTGTATACTTTTACTTTTATAATATCGTCTGCATTCTTTTTAGAAATAATTTCCATCATTTCATTGGCTGTTTTTACAATGGTATCATCAATATCTACAATAATATCATCTACCTTTATACCAGCCAATTCAGCAGGGGAGTTCTTTTCTACATTGCGTACACTAATACCTTGGGGTATTTTACCGGAAAGTACGGCAGGGCTATTGGGGTTAATGTTGCTAATGGTTACGCCCATGCGTGGTTTTGGATTTTCTGTTAATGCTGTACCATGTTGCGCATCTTCTTTGCTTATCATTTCACCCTTGCCGTTTATTGCGTTGTCGATAATCTCTTTTACTTCATTAATTGGAATTGCAAAGCCAATACCATCAATGGGTGCGCTATTGGTTAAATTACTACGGTTAGCATACTTAAGGGTAGGGATACCGATCAATTCGCCACTGGTGTTAAATAATCCACCACCACTATTACCACTGTTAATAGCAGCATCAGTTTGTATCATTGTGTTATAGTTTTCAGAACGTTTACCGTAGCGATCGGTATAATCACTGGTTGAAATTTTTCTATCTGTAGAAGAAATTACACCAACTGTGGTTGTACCGGGTAAGCTTACAGGGTTACCAATGGCAATTGCCCAGTCGCCAATTTGAAGCTTAGAACTATCACCAAGTTCAACAGCTGCTACATTTAAATTTTTTACATGTACAATGGCTACATCTTTTAATTCATTATAGGCAACCAATTCAGCATCGTATTCTTTTTCGTTTACTACCGCTGTTAATCTGTTAGACCCCTCTACAACATGGTAATTGGTTATTACATAATCTTTAGCAACTACTACACCGCTGCCGGCACCATAGAGTATTTCGCTTTCACTGTTTGGATATGGGGATTCAGGGAACCTGAAACCAAATGGAAAGTCAAAACCAAAGCCACCAAAGTTGCCGTAGGGTTCGATAGATTTTGTTGCGTAATTGTTTATACCTACTACACTGGAGTGTACTTTTTCTACTGCTGCTGTGAAAGGGCTGGTAAGTATTACTTTTTCATCAGCTTGTACACCGGCAAAGTGGGCGCCTACAAAGCTACCAAGTAAAATACAAACAAGGGCAAATGCAAGAAATTTAGTTTTAAAGAATTTGTTCATAAGTAATTCCTCCTTTTAACAACTTTAGTATAATCTATAAATTTGTCTAAATTATGAATGTGTTGTAAAAAGATTGTATATTACGCTTCGGCTAATTTTTCGTGTATATAAATGGCAATGGCGTTTTCTAAACGTTTGCGTTCTATACTGCATTCAAAATCTTCGGGGATATTGATATTGTTGTTAAAACTATATGCATTGGCAGTGCAACCACCAGAACAGTGGAATTTAGCCCAACAGTTTCTGCATTTTTCTTTGTTTAAAACATGGTTGTTTGCAAATACCCCTTGCATATAGGTGTCAAAGCTTTCATTTAAAACAGAACCCATTAAAAATTCATTTTTACCAACAAATTGGTGGCAAGGATAGATATCACCATCAGCACTTACAGCCACATATTCATTACCTACACCGCAACCGTTTAAACGCTTTTTAATGCAGGGGCCACCGGATAAATCTACATTGTAGTGGAAGAAGCTAAACCATTTTCCGTTTTTTCTACGCTCCAAATAACGTACAGCCAGCTTATCATATTCGTTGCAAAGATCTTCATAATCTTTTTCTGTAAGTGCGTATTCTTCTGTTTCTGGGGCAACCACTGGTTCAATGCTAATTTGTTCAAAGCCTTGGTCAGCAAGGTAAAAAATATCTTCGCCAAAATCCTTATTATGTTGGGTATAGGTACCACGTACATAATATTGTTGTTGGTTTCTTGCTTCTACCAATTTCTTTGCATTGTGCAACACCCTGTCATAGCAAGACTGGCCACCAACGCCAGGGCGCATTTTATCATGCACTTCTTTTCTACCGTCTATAGATATTACAACATTATCCATTTCTTTATTGCAGAATTCAATAATATCATCTGTAATATGCAGTGCATTGGTAGTAATGGTAAACTTGAATTTTTTGTTGTGGATTTTTTCTAATTCTCTGCCATAGGCAACCAATTCTTTTACTACTTTAATATTCATCATTGGTTCGCCACCAAAGAAGTCTACTTCAATATTTTTTCTATTCCCACTTTTTTTAACAAGCCATTCCAATGCTTTTTTACCGGTATCTAACTTTAACATGGTACGGTTACTCATGTGGAATTCACCGGTATCCGCAAAACAGTATTTGCAACGCATATTGCAGTCATGCGCAACAAGCAAGCACATCGCTTTTATTACAGAGGGACCTTCTCTTTTTAATTCTTCATCGGTGTAGGTATCACTTACATCAATTAGGCCTTCTTCTTTCATTTCTAAAAGCTCTTGCATGGTGTCTTTTACAGCACTGGCTTCAAACTGTTTGTTTAAAATTTCCACAATTTCTTCATGTGTATGGGAATCCCAGCGTTTTAATGCTTCATAGGCAATATCATCAGGCAAGTGAACAGAACCACTTCCTACATCCAGTGCAATTTTTAAACCCAGGGCTTCGTAACAATGTATCATATATTCTCCTAAAATGTTTTTTAACATAAAAAGACCACGACATATTGCCATGGTCTATTTTATCCTTAGTTTTGACGGTTTGTCTTACCTTCACGGCCGGCAATTTCGTTCTGTGCTTGTTTTTCGCAAGATTGGTTGCCTACTGTGCAGCTTGTTTTGCAAGCGCTTTGGCAGGACGCACGGCATTCGCCGCAACCACCGGTGTGTACTGTGCAACGTAGCTTAGGATCAGCAATTGTTTTCATATGTTTCATGGAATTTCAGCTCCTTCATCAAAGATATAAACATTATACACAATTTATATTATTACTGCAAATAAAGTTTGTGTTTACTTACTATGGCTTGTAACACTTTGAAATTTTTGTTTATTTCTTGAACCAATTTAAATTGTGTTCTACAGCGTATCAAATTATGCTTGTCTTTACTAATTCTAAAATAAGTGTCTCCATTTAAGTAGTCTGTTAAAAAACGCACACCACACTCTAATGTCATTAGTTTAGCACCGTAGGTAAGGCTTTCTATTTCTAAGTCTGTAAGGTATTTCCCACAACCTTTTAAAAAGCCTTCACAATAGGCATCAAATAAATCTAAAGAAAGCTGTACCTTATTCAGATTTTCTTCGTCTTCTAAAGCGGTACTTGCACCAAAACGAATGGAATCCCCAAAGTCATTGGCTACAAGCCCGGGCATAACGGTATCTAAGTCTATAATACATAAAGGTGTTCTTGTAGCAGCATCCAGCATAACGTTATTCAACTTTGTATCGTTATGTGTAACACGCAGTGGCAACTTGTGCTCCATTAGCAAGTCCATCAGCATAGATGCATTTTTTTCTTCGCTGAGTGCAAAAGCAAGCTCCGCATGTACTTCTTCCAAACGACCGGCTTTGTTATTAGCAATGGCTTCGTGCAATTGCCTAAATCGATCCGGTGTATCATGGAAGCGGGGGATGGTTTCACTTAATACATCGGCATTAAAATCATACAATAAGCTTTGAAAAGTACCAAAGGCCAATGCACTATTATAAAAATCTTCTTTACCTTCGCTTTGGTTTAAACAAATGCTATTTGTAACAAAAGCATACATGCGCCAATAATTTCCGTTTTCATCTTGTACAAAACTTGTGTTTTGCTTGCTGGCAATCAATGTAAGGTTATGCCTTTCATCAAAGCCTTTATTTTGTAAATGGTTACTTACAGCTTCAATATTTTTCATAAGTGCAGGTACATCTTTAAAAATGTGGTGGTTTATTTTTTGCAAAATATAGCGCTTACTACTTGTTTCTAATAAATAGGTTTCATTAATATGGCCAGAACCATAGCGTTCACAACGGATTGCTTGCCCCTCAATTTGAAACCGTTCAAAAATACTTATTTCCATAATTTTTGTGGATATATTCCTTCGTCTTTCATTTTTTGTATAGACTGCATTACAAATTCTTTGTCTTCTTTATAAGTTACACCAAACCAACGTTGAGAAGTGTGTAATACTTTTATGCTTGCTTTTTTCTCTTTAATTAGTTTATCAGGTACAATGGTAATAAAATATTCGCATTTTAATGGGTTTTTTTCTAAGTTTTCTGCTAAGAAAATTGGGAATTGTTTCTCATATTCAGCTATCATCTGTTTTTGAAATCCCCAAAAATTCATAGATACTTTTGCATTGTGCGGTAGGGCAATGTAGTTTTTACCGTCTTCTGTATAGGAAGTAACACCGTCTATTTTTTCTATTTGCGTACGTTCGATTAAATCTACTAAGTAATTGTTTTCGTCTAATTGGCAAACACCACGTGCAACATGGCCATTTTCTGTTAGGGTTTTTTCTAATTCAAAACCAACCATAGCATGTTCAGTTTCTTTATCGTGTGTGCTTAGAAAATCTACCATTTTTGAAAAAGCTTCACGCCCATAAAAATCATCTGCGTTAATTACAATAAATGGACCATCTACAAATTCCTTGGCACTTAATACTGCATGGGCAGTACCAAAGGGTTTTACTCTGCCTTCAGGCACAGCAAAGCCTTCCGGTAATACCATATCTTGAAAAGCATAGTGTAATTTTACTTTGCCTTTTAGTTTTGCACCAACCACTTCTTTAAAAATAGACAAATTTTCGCGTTTAATAATACATAC
>JAEWXD010000019.1 GCA_023396045.1 Bacillota bacterium
CTCGTTGAGCAATTGATGAAGTCTCATACACGGCCTCCTATGATTGTGATTTTTTTTGGCAACGGAGGCATATGCCATGCATTACCAAATGAATATTATGTAAAAGCATACCTTTTTGTGCCGCCTCGTTTTGAAGGGCCTCTGTGATAGGTGCTGCCTCAAAGTCAAACAATTCCCCACACTGCTCACAAACGATATGATAATGCTTATGCAGTTGGCCATCATAGCGGTCTGGCCCATTGGGCATAGCAATTTGGCGCACTTGCCCAGCTGCTACCAATTGTGCGAGATTTCTGTATACCGTGCCCAAACTAATGTTTGGCATTTGCGCAAGCGCACGCTCGTACACAATATCGCTGCTGGGGTGATCCATGCTATTGCGCACAATATCTAATATCAGTTGCCTTTGTTTAGTGGCACGTACCGGAATATTTACCATCGTTTCTCCTTTCACAGTTAGTGGTAATTAACAGTAATTATTACTGTTATTATTTATAGTTTAACATGATGAAAATATAGCGTCAAATTTATTAGAATATGCTAACTTTTTGAACACTTGCTTGCAAAGTCATGTTTTATAAGGCTTTACAAAGTATCTATAAAAACGATAAAAAATATTTTAAGAATAAATTTTCCATTTTGCATTTTTCCTTATAAAACAAAATCTTTTCACTAAAACACCAAAGTACTATGCGTTGCTTAAGGCACAAAAAAACAAGCTCTATATAAGCTTGTTTTTAATATTATTGAAATTGCAAACGCACTTGCATGTGCATAGTGCCTTCGTTACGGTATTTCACGTTCAGTTCCGGGCCACAGCTATTGCTACCTACGCCAGCCATAACAGCATCTACAAACAAATGCACATATGGGCTTTGTACCAATTCAAAATTATGCTTTTTATGAGATAGTTCCTTGGCGCTATAATGGCTTGCATTAAAGGAGAAACCTTTGGCAGACTGTAAACAAATGCTGTTGTTGCCGTTTTGCAAGCACAAAGCACGAGTGCCTATATGACTACCATGTTCCTGTGGTTTTAAATAGTCTACATATTGTTCGCTTACGGTAGAAGTAAATTCTGCAAAATAGCTTGCACTGTGCTTATCCACATAACTTTCTGTTGGGCCAAAGCCTATGTATTGCAAAGTTTCAAAGCTCTTTGGCAATTGCAAGTGCATGCCAAACCTTGGTAAGTATGGAAGCCTTGGGTCTTTTTCTGCGTCTAAGCAAATATCCACTGCGCCATTGCCATAGAAAGTATAATGCACAATGCCGGAAAGTGCCTTGGCAATGCCCGTGGGGGTGATACCAATTTCGGTGCAAATGTGCAATGCACCCTCTCTCTCTTCTACTTGGGTATTGTAGGTACGCACAAAATCACGATTATAATGGGCAAAGGTCCATTTTTGAACGATGTACATGTCGTTATCAATTGGGGCGCGCCATGTGCTAAACTGTGCCGGTGCCATAAGTTGCTCCTGCCCGTTTACTTGTACGCTATCAAAACAAGCCGTGCGTTTGTTGTACACATAGCGCATATTGCCTGCATTTACAACGGTGCTAAAGCGAGTGTCTTCATATTGTGGCACTTCAGATTCTATGGTTTCTAAACAGAAATCATCTTGCAAAATAATTTGGTCTACACCGAGCAAATCGCCTGCATTTACAAAGGCAGAGGCTTTGGCGCAGTAGGTTTCAAGCAGCAGGTCTACCCTGCCTTGTGGTAATGCCCAAGGGATAGTAAACAATTTGCGTGCACCTGCCCCCATATCTTGCACAGCAAGCTCTGTACTTTCTACAATTTTACCGTTTTGTTGCAAATGCAAACGCACTGCAAAGCTATCGCCTGCCATAAATTCACTGGTATTATGGATTTCTATTTTACCATTTTGCAGGCTGGCACGAAGTGGACGATAAGCATTTTTAAGCTCTAAGAGGCCGGGTTTTACATTGCGCTCTGCACTTACCAAGCCGTCTACACAGAAATTGCCATCGTGTTGGAACTCACCAAAATCACCGCCATAACCAAGCATGGCTTTGCCGTTTTGTTCGCCAATCACAAAGGCATGGTCGCACCATTCCCAAACAAAGCCGCCACAGCATTCCGGATGCCTGTTAAAGCAAGCCCAATAGTCTTCAATATCCCCGGGGCCATTGCCCATGGCATGCACATATTCACAAAGCATATAGGGCTTTTGCTCTATGTTTTCTGCCAAGAAGGCTTCAATTTGAGAAGGGGAGGTATACATACGGCTATATACATCAAAGGTGCTTAAGTCTGCCATATAGTCTGTTTCACGTTCACAATAGTTTTCATAGTGCAACAAACGGGTGTTGTCAAAAGAACGTGTCCAACGCAAAGCGTTTTCAAAGTTTTCACCATAGCCGCTTTCGTTGCCCATGGACCACATGCATACGCAGGTTCTGTTTTGTTGTTGGTATACATTGCGTTGCACTCTGTCCAACATAGGTGCCATAAAACGCGGATCCCTTGCACAGAGGGAATAGTTTTTGGCATTGTGTTGTAAATAAATCATGGTGGTGCCATGGGTTTCTATATCGCTTTCAGCAATCACATAAAAACCATATTCATCACACAATTGGTAGAACCATGGTGCATTGGGGTAGTGGCTGGTGCGGATGGCATTAAAGTTATGTTGCTTCATAAGCGCCATGTCTTTAAGCACTTCTTTTTTTGTTACGGCAGGGCCAACAAAAGGGTCGCTATCGTGGCGGTTTACACCACGGAATCGAAGTGGCACACCGTTGAATAATACCACTTTATCCCTCACTTCTATGCGGCGAAAGCCTTGTTTTTCTACAATGGTTTCTTCACCGGCTTGAATCTCCAAGGTATACAAAACGGGGTTGTCTGCATTCCAAGCTTGCACATAGTCTACATGAATTTCGCCACCGTTCACAAATTCCGTTTGGGTAATCAATGTACCCTCCGGGCTATACAGGCTTGCTTTTACAGGAAAGCTTTGGCCAATATAATCTACATTCATTTGTAATGTACCGCTTTGCAGGTTTTCGTCTAAAAGAGCACGAACGCTAAGGCCATGAATGTGGTTTTCCGGGCGGGAAAGCACATATACATCACGGAAAATACCACTGGTTCTGAATTTATCCTGGTCTTCCATATAGGTGCCATCACACCATTTAAGCACAAGCACACGCAATGTATTTGTACCCTCTTGCACGAAAGCGCTGATATCAAATTCAGAAGTAGAGTGGCTTACCTGGGAGTAGCCAACAAAAGCGCCATTCAGCCAAACATAGTGGCAGCTATCTACACCATCAAAATTAAGGTAATGTTTCTTGCCTTGTGGCAATGTAAATGTAGTTTCATATACGGCACAAGGGTTTTGACGGGGTACATAAGGCGGGTCAAAGGGAATGGCATATTTTACATTGGTATATTGGTGGCTATCATAGCCATGCACTTGCCAAACACTTGGCACGGGAATGGTGGTAGTACCTAAATCTACATTCCAAATAGATAGGTCTTCCGGTAATTCTTCTACGCTTTCAAAATAGCGAAAACGCCAATCGCCATTCAAGCAAAGGCGGCTATTTACAATATCATAATAGGCACGGTATGGCATAGTGTTTACTGCAAAGGTTTGCAGGTCTTGAAAATATTGTTGCATAAGTGCTCCTTTTTATACTTTCATTTCATTTCTGATACTGTTATAGTAGCATAAATTTTGATTTAAAGGAACGAAAAAAACGACTTGCATTGCAAATTATTAGCCATGCAATAGCCTTGTTTGCATTCCCCTTTACTTATTGTTATAATAGAAAAATAAATACTTAAGAATTGAGATGATGATTTGAACAACGTTTTGCGCCAATTTAGTATGAAGGGCGAACCCGTTTATTGCGAGCGTTATGGTAGCGGTCATATCAATAAAACCTATGATATAAAAACCACGGAAGGCAAGCGATATATTTTGCAACGCATTAACGACAGCATTTTTAAAAATGTAGATGTGTTGATGAACAACATTGTACTGGTAACAGAGCATTTAAAAAAGGTTGCCCCTAAAGAGCAAAAAATACTTAGCCTTATAAATACCAAAGACGGCGGTTCTTATTACAAAGATGAATATGGCAATTTTTGGCGTATGTGGAAGTTTATTGGAAAAAGCGTTTGCTTAAACAGGCCGGAAAGCTTAGAGGATTTTTACCAAAGCGCATTGGCTTTTGGCCATTTTAGCAAACAGCTGAGTAATTTTGATGCCTCTTTGTTAAGCGAAACCATACCCGATTTTCACAACACACCCATGCGTTATAAGCAATTACATGCGGCCATTGCAGCAAATAAAAGCGGCAGAGCTAAAGATGTACAAGCCGAGATAGACTTTGCGCTTGCCCGTGAAAACGACGCGCATGCAATGGTGGACATGGCAAGCAAAGGCGAACTGCCTTTGCGTGTAACCCATAACGACACCAAGCTGAACAATGTAATGTTAGATAAAAAAACACGCAAGCCACTTTGTGTAATTGATCTTGACTGCGTAATGCCCGGGCTTTTAGGCAATGATTTTGGAGATTCTATTCGCTTTGGTGCAAGCACTGCCGAAGAAGACGAACAAGACTTGCAACGTGTGCATTTGGATTTAGACTATTTTGAAGCCTATACCAAAGGCTTTTTGGAAGCTTGTGCAAACAGCATGACCCAAGAAGAGATAGACACCTTGCCAACAGCCGCCAAGCTGATGACCTTGGAATGTGGTATACGTTTCCTTGCAGACCATATCAACGGCGATATTTACTTTTCTACCAGCCGTTCAGGGCACAATTTAGATAGGGCACGCACACAGTTTCAACTGGTAAAAGAAATGGAAGAGCAACACGAAGCCATGCTTGCCATTGTGCATAAGTATGCCAAAAAATATAAGAAATAAAAAAATATTTTAAAATGTATATCTCTTTGTTTGGCACATAAATAAAAGTAAATAGTAGCATGGATGCTTTCCTGTAAATAACAGGGGGCGTCCATTTTATTTTGGAAATGCTATTGCTGTTATCCTCTTTTACAGCTAATAAAATGCCCCCTTTAATGAATACAATAAAGGGGGGGTGGTTTTTATATTTAGCGCACACGGGTGGCGCGAAAGATACTATCTTTAATTTGTTGCATGTCTTCCCCGGGACGCACTTTTCTGCCTACCACAAGCAAGCGTGTGGTATCACTATTAAGGGTACAGGTTGCCATGGTAAGCAAGCCATCATCTGAAGTAACGTCTATTGGAACATTGATAAGACTTCTGGCGCGGGCGTTGCGAATATATTCTGCAGCTTCACCATCGGTGGCAAAGCTACTATAGGCAATAAAGGGGTAATAGTTTGGCTTGGTATAGTCTGTTTCAATTTCATACACGGCAAATATAACATAGATGGCGTCTTGGTACAAACTATCAAACTGAACGATGGGGTTGTCTATATAGAATTTTGTACCTTTATCCGACTTATAATGAATCAATTTACCAAACATAGAACCGTTGCGCATATTATGCCCATGCAAAATCAAATTTTCTGGCGGCAGGCGAAGGTCTGTACTTTCATCTGCAAAAATGGCGCCGGCCGGGTTTGCTTCTTTTAAATAATTGTGGGTAAGATAGAATTCGTTATCCCTCTTTACTACAGGCTGGTTTAATATATTGCCTATTTTAAGCCAGCCGACAATATCCTCATTTACATTAAGTAGTTCAAAAAACTTTTCACGCACGCGATTCAGCTCATTGCCATAATAGGTTTTGGAAAAATGGCGCAAAGTTGGGGTTGCTGTGGGGGCAGGGGTAGGTGTAATCGCCTTTGCTTGCACTACATTACGCTTAGTAACCACGCGTTGAAAACGATTTGGAGTGGCTGTAGGTGCATAAGTAGGCGTAGGTGTAACGGCAGGGGTAAGAGTAGGTTGTTCCTCCCTTGTTTCCGCCATAGAATACAGGTTTTCTGCCTTACGCAAAGCAAGGGATTGTTTTCTGGCATTGTTTACATAATTGATTAGTTGGCTTGCAGAAACTACGCATACCACAAAGCATGCTGCCAAAATAATGAGTTGTGTGGTGGTATAGCCTTTTAAAAACTGTTTTGCTTTTTGCAAAGCATGATTTGCAAAGCTTGCTGCCCTATCTCTTTTGCGCGTTTTAGCTTGCATTGCGTACACGCTTTCTTGTGGTGCAGTACGGTTGGCTGTTTGCGTATTATAGCTTACATGCGCTTGCCTGCGAGGGCCTTGGTTTGTTTGTGCTTGTTTGTTTTCAAAATAATGGGGAACATATTGCGTATTGTTTTCCGGCCTTGGGTTTGCGCTTCTTCTACCCGTTGATGCATTGGGGGTATAGGGAGGCGCTTGTGTATTACCTGCATTTGCCCTTGCTTGTGGTTGATTTCCTCTGGGCATTGCACCATATTGGCCATAGGGCATAGCTTGTGGTGCTTGCCCTGCATGTATATAATTTGGGTTTGCACTATGCGGCACATTTTGCTCATAGGCCATGCCTTGCGGTGCTTGGTTTGGCCTTTGCATATTTTGCCTGCGTGGCTGTTGTGCCTGTGCCCTTGGTATATATTGGGTAAAGTGCGGGTTTTCTTGCACCGGACCATAATGGGTAAAGCCCAATGGTGTGCGGGGCTTATTGGGGATATTCGGCGTAGCAGAAACAGGCCTTTGTGCGTTGGGGGGCACAAAACGGCCGGCATTATTATAATTTTGTTTTGACTGCGAAGGCCTTCTATCCATTTAGATTTCCTAAGCTTTCTTCTATAATGTCTTGGGTGGTATACAAGCCGTTGGCTTTGCCTTGCAGGAACTTTGCCGCTTGCAGTGCACCAATGGCAAATACCTTTCTATCTCTTACACGGTGCACCAATTGCAACTCGTCATAAGCACCTAAAAATTCTACACAGTGTTCCCCGGGAAGTGAACCGCCACGAAGGGAGTGTATACCTATTTCATTTTGTGTGCGAATGGCTTGTGCGCCTTCCCTACCACAGACAGCCTTGCTGTTTTCTTGCTTTACAGATTCGTAAAGCATAAGGGCGGTACCACTGGGGGCGTCTTTTTTTTGGTTGTGATGTTTTTCTATAATTTCTATATCGTATAGGCCTTGCAACATTTGGCTTGCTTTTTTTGCAAGCACTTTCAAGGTTTGTACTCCAAGGCTTAAATTATAGCTTTGCAAAACAGGTATTTGCTTACTTGCTTGCTGTATCAAAGCCAAGCAGTGTTCATCTAAGGCTGTGGTACCAATCACACAAGGAATATGGTATTTGACCGCATGGGTAAGCACGGCAGATAAAGTACTGGGGTGCGAAAAATCAATAATACAATCGGCTAATTCATGCAGCAATTCTGCACTTTGATAAACCGGGAAATTGGCATGTGGCATGGGCTCGCCCACACCGGCTACAATTTGCACATCCTTTGCGTTTTCTGCAACGGCAAGACCCATACGACCACTTGCACCTACTAAAATAAGTTTCATAGTACGCTTTCCACTGCTTTCTTCAATACTTCTTTTTCTTGTGCTGTTAAGGGTATTAAAGGCAAACGTACATCCTCCTTACAAAGCTGTAGCATTTCCATGGCAGCTTTAATAGGGGTGGGGCTGGTTTGCTTAAATATAGCGTTTACAAACGGCAATATATGCAATTGTAAGTCTAAGCTTTTTTTATGTTCACCATTCAGGTAATACATAACCATAGCTGCCATTTTTTGTGGAATGAGGTTGCTTGCAACGCTGATAACACCCAAAGAACCAAGAGATAGCATGGGCACGGTAAGCTCATCCATACCGCTATATACAGGCAAGCTACCTTGCAACAAGCGGAACATTTCTGTAGCCTGGGCAAGATCTGCACAGGCTTCTTTATGGCCAATGATATTGGGGTGCTCGGCTAAGGTTGCCACAGTGTTTGGCAACATATTAAGCCCGGTTCTACCCGGCACATTGTACAAAATCACAGGTAAAGATCCTTCGTCTGCAATGGCTGTATAATGTGCAATAAGGCCTGCCTGTGTGGTTTTATTATAGTAAGGGGTTACGCAAAGCTGTGCATCTACGCCAAGCCGGGCATAGCGTTTGGCTTTTTGCATAACATCTGCCGTATTGTTGCCACCGGTACCGGCAATCACAGGCACAGCACCGTCCACCTGTTCTACAGCAAAAGCAATGAGTTTTTCTTTTTCTTCATTGCTGAGGGTAGCAGGTTCCCCTGTGGTGCCACATACCACAAGGGCACTGGTACCATTGCTCAGTTGATGGTCTATCATATTGGCGAATGCCTTATAGTCTACCTGATCGTTATAAAAAGGGGTAACCATGGCGGTGGCACTGCCTACAAATAAAGTTCTTTTCATTATTTTATATATCCTTCTTGTACCAAAAGTTCTGCCATAAGTATGGCGCCGCCTGCTGCACCACGCAAAGTATTGTGGCTCAAGCAAACAAATTTATAATCCCAAATAGGATCTTCTCTTAAACGGCCAAGGCTGATACCCATGCCGTTTTGTTGCATACGGTCTAATTTGGTTTGTGGTCTGTTTTCTTCTTCAAAATACTGCAGGAATGGCTTTGGTGCGCTTGGTAAGTGCTGTGCGGTGGAAGTATAGTTTTGCCAAGCATCTAAAATTTGTTCACGGCTTGGTTTTTTTCTAAACTTTACGCTTACGGCTGCCAAATGGCCATCGCTTACGGGCACACGTATGCATTGGGCAGATATTGTTAAATCTTGACTGAGTTCAATTTTACCGTTTTTTACTTTGCCAAGCACTTTTTGGGGTTCTATTTCACTTTTTTCATCTTCGCCACCAATATAAGGAATTACATTGTCTAACATTTCAGGCCAAGTTTCAAAAGTTTTGCCTGCACCACTAATGGCTTGATAAGTGCATACGTGCAAAAGCGCCGGTTCAAAGGCAAGCAATGGCACAATAGCCGGCACATAGCTTTGTATGCTGCAATTTGGTTTTACGGCAATAAAGCCCTTCTCTGTGCCAAGGCGTTTTTTTTGACTTGGAATAACTTCGCAATGACTTGCGTTACATTCCGGAATGAGCATAGGCACATCGCTTTGCATACGGTTGGCACTGTTATTGCTTACCACAGGTATTTCTGCCTTTGCCAAGGCTTCTTCTAAAGCAATGATTTCTTTCTTTGGCATATCTACGGCACAGAACACAAAATCCACATGGGTTTTGATGGTAGCAATATCCTCCGTGCTATGCAAAAGCATGGCTTGCACGCTTTGCGGAATGGGGCTTTTCATCGCCCATCTGTTCTGCATTACATCTGCATAGCGTTTGCCTGCATTTTTAGGGCTTGCGCAAAGCAGAGCAATTTGAAACCAAGGGTGGTTTTGCAACTGCAAAATAAAGCGTTGCCCTACCATGCCGGTTGCACCGATAATGCCTACTTTAAACGTCTTTTGTTCCATATTGTTGTATAAATTCTGTAAAGGTAATGCCATAGTGGCATACATCTACATACCTTCCTTTATTATAATACTTTTGGCGAGAGATACCCTCGTACTGCATGCCTGCTTTTTGCAGCACTTTTGCGCTTGCCGGATTATCACATTCGTGCATGGCATCTATACGGTGAAGGCCTAAGCCAAAAAAGCCAAAACAAAGTATAGCTTGTAGGGCTTCGGTAATGATGCCTTTGTTCCACATACTGCGTTTTAAACTATAGCCTACTTCGGCGCAAGCGTGCTCTACCTTGATACCCATAAAACCAATGGTGCCAATGAGCTTACCCGTTTCTTTTAAGATAATGCCATAGCTGGTAGGGCTGCCTTTGCCATATTTATGCAGCAAAAATTGGATATACTCATAACTTTCACGCACACTTTTGTGCGCACTCCAAAACACATGCTTTGCTACCTCCGTGTCTTTGGAATATTCGTACATATCCAAAGCATCGTGCAAGCGTACTTTGCGAATCACAAGCCGCTCTGTTTCCAAGCCCTCAAACTGCAACAAGGCCTTGGTATAAGGCTTTGTAAGCTCTGCAATGCTGCTTGTTTCTAAAGGCACGTGGGGCGCTTTATGCACTACAGCAGGGAGGGTGTAGTAAACCTTAGGGGCGCTGCTCCCGGTTGGGTAACAATGCCGTACACCAGCATCACCACGCCGAGCACGAGCAATGCGCTTAGAAAAAATATCCATAAAATAAATGTCCTGTTACTGTTTGATTTCATTCGTGTTCATGCGCCAGGCTGCCATAAGGATACCTAAAGCTGTTTTAGCATCTGTAAGTTCCCCGTTTTGCACCCTTTGCATAGCCTCCTTCAATGGCATTTTTACAACGCCTAAAAATTCGCCTTCATCTGTATGCCGGGCAAGTTGTGTAAGGCCGGTAGCCAAATAAATGGCTACATATTCTGTGCAAAAGCCGGGGGAACTGTCCATTTTAATAAGCAGTTCCATATTGCTTGCCACAAGGCCGGTTTCTTCTGAAAGTTCACGCACGGCACAAGCTTTGGGGTCTGTTTCACCCTCATCCATTTTACCGGCCGGAATCTCTAATGTAACTTTATTCACTACACAACGGTGTTGGTATACAAGATACACATTGCCTTCTTCATCTACCGGTACAACGGCAGCGGCACCGCTGTGGTAGGCAATTTCGCGAAAAGCCTGCCTGCCGTCCGGCAAGCGCACAATGCGTTTTGCCATTTCTATTACTTTGCCCTTCTGCAAGCTCTCTTCGCTTACAAAGTGCTCCATTAAGCCCTCTATATATTCTAAATCTTGAGGGCTGTAAAATTCCTTGCACTGTATATATTGTACATCATTCGGATCGGGTTTAAACATATAGTTCCCCCTTTTAGCATATTCTTTATAATTTTACCAATTTTAAACTAAATGTGCAATTGTAAATAAGGAAAAATACCGTTTATATTGTAAATTTGCAAGGTTTTATACAAGGCATTGCAATAAAAAAGCTGTTTTTTACACAGCTTTTGCTTTATTCATTTTTATAAACTGCTTTTTTATAGCCTTGGGCAACAATTTGATGCTTCTTTGCCTGCTTTGTGTTAATACCCTTGCCTTGGTTGGCCTCTACATGCGCATTTACAAAATCACAGCCGCCCATTTGGCTAAAGCCTATGCCACCGGAAAAGCGGGGATTGATTTCTAAGAAATAAAATACATCTCCATGTTCTATAAACTCAATATTCACTGTACCTACAATTTGTAATTCATTTACTATTTGCGTACAAATTTGCTCTAATGCATGGTGTGCAAAGCATTCTACGGTAGTGCCAAGGCCGTTGCCTGTGCGCAACAACTCTTTACGGGCATAGCAAAGCGTGTTGCCCATAACATCTCTTGCACAATCCACTGTATAAACATTGCCCGGCAAGAAAGGCTGGACCATGGCATCCGGATAAAGACTTTTATAGAGCACAAATTCTGCATCACCATAAGCGATATGCTGATTTTGGCTGCTTCTGCCACTAATGGGTTTAAACATTATAGGGAAGGGCAAAGCCACTTCTTCTGCTACAGTGTAGCTGGGTATGGTGGTGCATATGTTCTTTAATTTTTGCGAAAGTAAAAGCTTGTTACGGCACAGGCTTTGCACTTCGGGCTCTTGGCAAGCAATGCGTATCCCCTGCGCCAAAAACAAAGCCTTGTGTAAGCAAAGCACATCACACTCGGGGTCAGTTAGAGGAATAATCATATCAATGCCATGTGCTTTGGCAAGGCTTAATAGGCTATGCACATAGGCATAGCCATCTTTGGCACCGGGTACCAAAAAAACATCTGCAAAACGGTTTGCCTTATACACCCATTCTTTAGGGTAAATATCACAACCATATACTTGATGGCCTTGTTTTTGAAGGCTTTTGAGCGCATCTATGCTACTTGCAGAGCCAATGGCGGTGAGCAACAGGTTCATTTTAGCACCTCCTGCAAATTGTCAAAGAACAAGGGGCTTCCCCCTGTATGAATAAACAGTACCTTTTTGTTTTGTACCTTTTGCAATTCACAAAGCATCCCCCAAAAGGCTTTGCCTGTATAAGTACTGTCTAAGGCGATGCCATGCTTGGCAAACACATCCCCTATAGTATTTGCAATTTCCTGATTATACTGCCCATATTGCAAACGGTATTGGTCTAAAAAACAAATTTCTTCTAAAAGAACTTTTGCAAGACTGTTTGCGTACTTTGCTATATGTGGCAAGGCTTGCTCCTTTGTTCTTGCCACAGAAATACCAACTATTTTTTCTTTACCGCCATGTAAATATTTGCCGGCAAGTAAGCCGCCTTGCGTCATACCGGTGGCACTTGCATGGTAAATGCTGTCTATTTGTATGCCCATCTCTTTGATTTGTTCTGCAATTTCTACATAAGCTGTGGCATAAGCACGGGCAGCGGTGCTTTCGTTACCCTGACCCGTGAAATCACCATAGATATAATAGGGCTTTTGCCCTTGTGCTGCAATGTTTTGGTGCACCCGCTCTATGGTCTGTGCTACATTTTGTTTGTTGCAATACACGATGTTTGCACCAAACCATGCCACCATTTTGGCGTTGTTACAAGGTTCTGGCTCTGTGTCTGAGGCGCATACAATAGTACAAGGGATATGCAGGCTTTTGGCACGATTGGCAAGCACTCTGCATAGATTACTGGTAGGTGGGCCATAGCCTATGATGTGGTTTGCACCTTGGGCTTGCATATCTTCAAAAAAACAATCACAAATACGCAGTTTGTTGCCCCCAAACGAGAAAGGCAATAAGTCCTCCCGTTTGATATAAATTTGATTGTTATTGTATTCCATTAAAAAATACAGTGGACTTTTATAGTTCATGTTTTCGCCTCTTTAAACCATTCCACAAAAGGATAAAGCTTGGATTTTTACTAAGGTAGGCAAGCAACATATAGCTTGCTACGCCTACAACAATTTGCAAAGCCAGTATGACAGCATTGGGTAACGGCAAGCACAAGGGCAAGGCACAAAGCAACCCCATGGCTATACTTAACAACAGGTTGGGCAAAATATCCCTACACTGCTTGCCTATGCCATAACCAAGCAACGTATGGCTTTGGCTTGCATTTACAAAAAAACTGAGTATGGAGCTAATGCTTGCCCCAGCCACAATGGCAAATACACTTTGAAAATACCAAATGCTAACAAGCAATATGGCAATGCCATATATTTTTTTAATCAATTCCAATTTTAAAAACAAATCGCTTCTGCCCTTGGCATTGATGGCCTGCAAATTGGCTGTATGCAAAGGGAAAAGTGCAAAATCTACACAGGCAAGCTGCAAAAAGGGCACGGCTAAAAGCCATTTTTCGCCAAGCAAAAGGGCAATGAGCGGTTTTGCTGTAACAGCCAAGCCTATCATGAGCGGAAACACCACAAAGCTACCCAAACGTACGGAATGTTGCATAAAATGAACAAATTCGTTTTGGCTGTTTTGCACCTTGCTTAATATGGGCAAAAGCACGCTTTGCAATGTGCTGTTGATACTGCTCATCACCAATTCCGGAAACTGCCTACCACGGTTATAATAACCAAGGTCTGCCCGGGTGTAGCGTTTGCCAATCACCAAAGCGCGCAAATTTTCGTACACTACATCAACAATGCCGCTCACAAGCAACTTCCACCCAAAGTGCAACAGGATAAGCAACTTGCGCATGGAAAACACGGCCTTGGGCCAAAAGCGCAAGCGTAGGCTTAAAAACAAAGCCAAAAACAGCTGGTTACTACATTGTTGCGCCACCAAAGCCCAGTAAGCAAAGCCATGCAAAGCCATGCCAATGCCGATGATACCGGAACAAAGGGTTGCTAATAGTGAGGCTTGCATTAGGCTTTGAAACTTCCGTTCCCTCGCTACTTTAGCTTGGAGTATGGTGGTAAGGCTGCCCGGGAACAATACCAAAGCCAGCACACGCAACACAGGCACAAGCACAGGGCTTTGGTAAAAGTTGGCAATGCTTGGCGCAAATACATAGAGCAAGCCATACATCAGGCAAGCCAGCGCAAAGCTGAAATAAAAAGCGCTATGGTATTCCTGTTCGTCTATATTTTCTTTTTGCACCAGGGCAGTGTTGAGCCCGCTGTTTACAAACACACGAGAAATGGCAAT
The DNA here is from genome assembly GCA_023396045.1 of Bacillota bacterium. GTDB lineage: Bacteria > Bacillota > Clostridia > Christensenellales > Aristaeellaceae > JAAZPT01. The sequence continues at coordinate 14,121 of JAEWXD010000019.1, forward strand.
AAAAACAGTAAGTAAGGTTAACACCCCATAGTCGCTGGGGTCTATTAACCTTGCCAAGATAATATTTACAATAAAGGCGATGCCTTGGTTGCCAAAGCTTTCACCTGCCTTGTATAAAAAGGACTTACGTATGCTTTCTGTTGCCATAAATTTTTAAAAACAGTAATTTGCCTAAAAGCCTTGCTTTTTGCAAGAAAGGCAAGCGTACAAAGGCTTGTTTTACACCCTCTTGGCGAAGCTGTGCAAAGTGGCTTGTATATTGAAGGGCATAGCCATAGAAGTCTGCGCTTTCTTTGGCAAAGGCTTGCTTGTATTGCCCCTTGGTGCGCTCATTCATTTCTGCAAGAAAATCACATACAGAAAGGTAGCGTGCAAAGGCTTTGGCACGTTTTTCCTTACCCCATAGGGCAAGGGCAGAATTGGGTACGTTTAAGCGATAGATACAGGTTTTATCGTCTATCAATTTGGCATAACCGAAGGAGGTGAACACCAGTTTAAAGCGCATGTCGCCATAAGGGAAAGGTTTACACAAAAAATCTTTTGCCTGTTTGTAATGCTCTGTTTTGAAGAAAAAGCTGGCAGTGGGTATAAAGCTTAAACCAAGCATTTCTGCCACATTGTATTCTTTGACGGCTTTATTATAAGTGCCTGCATCCTTGGGGTAGTAGGGCAAAAAATCTCGTTCTTTGCCCTGATCGGCTTCGTCTTGCACGAGGGCATTGGTAAAACAAAAACTACAGGTTGGGTTTGCCTCCATATAGGCAAACTGTTTTTGCAGTTTGCACGGGTCTATCCACATATCGTCGCCTTCACAGAGGGCAATATATTTGCCTTGTGCACGGCTAAAATTAAAGGTTTCGTTGATAGGTACACCCTTGCTGTATTGGTTTTTGGTTTGCAAAACGGGCTTGATAATTTTCGGATATTTTTGTGCATATTCTGCTATGATTCGGGCAGTGGCATCGGTAGAACAATCGTCATGCACCAAAATTTCCATAGTAAAATCGCCTTTTTGGGCAAGCATACCCTCCAAGGCCTTGGCAATATAATTTTGGTGGTTGTAGGCAGTGCAGCAAATGCTAATGTCTATCATGCAAAAGTTCCTTTATATGTGTGCAAATACGGTCTACATCGGCAAGTTCCAAGTCCGGATAGAGTGGCAAAGTAAGAATTCGTTGGCTAATATCCAAGGCAATAGGGGTTTGCGCCGAGGTATCTTCATAGCAAGCAAAGCTATTGCACAGTGGGTAAAAATACTTTCTTGCGTATATGTTATGGTTTTTCAAGTGGGTAAATACCCTATCCCTCATACCTTGCGGAAAGAGCACGGGCATATAACTGTAATTGCTTTGCACATGCGCAGGGGGAATGCAAAGCTGTACTGTTTCGTTTTGTAGTTGCATATAGTAACGCTCTGCCAAGGCTTTGCGTTTTGCAATAATTTCGCCTATATGGCGCATATTGCAAAGGCCCATGGCGGCTTGAAATTCGTTCATTTTGGCATTGCCACCCACGGCAACGACTTCTTCTGCGTTGGGAATGCCAAAGTTTTTTTCTAAATCAAAGGCTTGTTTAAGCGCAGGATTTTGAAAACAGATTGCCCCACCCTCTATGGTATGGAACACCTTGGTGGCATGGAAGCTGAATATACAGGCATCCCCCAAAAGGGCTGTACTTTTGCCTTTATACACTTCACCAAAGCTATGGGCGGCATCATACAATAAAGGTATATTATATTTTTTGGCAATAGCATCCAAAGCTTCATGGCGGCAAATATTACCATACACATGGATGGGCAATATGGCACAGGTACGCGGGGTAATCAGCGCCTCTATTTTGGTTTCGTCTATGGTATAGTCGTCTGCATGAATATCACAAAACACGGGGGTGCAACCGGCACGCACAATAGCATGGGTGGTAGAAGCAAAGGTAAAGGGGCTGGTAATCACTTCCCCTTGTAAGCCAAGTACACGTAACATAGACTCCAAAGCCAAATGCCCGTTGCTATAAAGGCAAATATTTTCGGTACCCAAAAAAGTATGCAAAGCTTGCTCTAAGGCAATATGCTTTTGGCCCATATTGGTAAGCCAACCGCTTTGCCAAATGCTTTGTATTTCCTGGCTATATTCCTCAAAGCTGGGTAGATAGGATTTTGTTACATTGATTTGCTTCAAGGCTGCCTCCTGATGTTTTACTACCGAAAATTATAGCAATTTATAAGGGTGGTGTCAACCAAAAGCAAGGCATATGTTGCAAAAGTATAAAGATTTTGTTAAAATTATGTAGAAAAGAGGTGCCCTATGCAACACAATAGAAGACAGCAAAATTACACCGCGCCACAAACACAAAATGAGAGGCAAGGGTTTCAAAGCAGTTTTGAAAACGAAAGCTATCAAAACGCCTATTTACAAAGTGAATATCAGGATTTTAACAGCCCCAAAACAAAGCCTGCAAAGAAAAGGGCCGGCCTTGCCATGCTGTATATTTTTGCAAGCCTTGTATGTGTTGTGCTGTTGCTTGGGGTTGCTTACCTATTGTTCCCACAAAAGAGCGGTTTTGTATGGAAAGGCTTACCTAACTTTGCCTTTGTGAATGGAAACATCATACAATACGAACCGCAAAAAATAGAAGAGTTAAACCGCACCTTAAGCTATGTACAGAGGGATACCTTCTTCCCCGGTGTATATATAGACGGCATTCACCTGGGCGATAAAACCAAGGAAGAGGCGCAAGCCTTGCTTGCAAGTGGCACAGAAGGCATACAAAAAAGCTTTGCCGTGCAAGTTGCCATAGGCGATAAAGTATGGAAAATAGATAGCACAAATGTGCCTGTAACACGCAATTTTGGCAACCTGTTGGAGCAAGCCTGGGCCTTTGGCAGAAGCAATACCGCCTACTTATCGGGCACAAACCAATCCCCCATTGCAGAGCGCATGAACACAGCCCTTACCTACCGCAAGGAGGGTATGAGCCTATATAGCGACTGGACTTACAGCACAGAAACCGTGCGCAAATTGGTAAACGAAATTGCCGCCTATATAGACCGTGCACCTATAGATGCACAAATTGCCGAGTTTGATTTTAATACACGCACTTTTAGCTTTACAGACGATTCCCCCGGGGTAAGTATAGATGCCGAAGAACTTTACCAAAAAGTAATTGCAGAAATAGATAAATGGCAAGAAAACGGCTATGTTACATTAGAACCCAAGGTAGTGCTTGCCAATGTGCGTAAACACGACCTGATGAACAACTTTAAAATGGTTGCTGCCTACACCACCAAAACCAGTGGCACTAAGGAGCGCCTTGCCAATATAGACCTTGCATGCCGCAGCATTAACGGCACGGTGCTCATGCCGGGCGAAAGCTTTAGCTTTAACAAAGTGGTTGGCCAACGCACCATAGAAAAGGGTTACAGCCAAGCAGGCACCATTGCCAAAGGCCAGCTGATACAAGATGTTGGCGGTGGTGTTTGCCAAGTGAGTACCACCCTTTACAATGCCGTTGTGCGTGCCGATTTAAAAATAGACAAGCGCAACAACCACGCTTGGCCCATCAGCTACATTAGTATAGGCGAAGATGCGGCTGTAAACTGGCCCAATTTAGATTTGCAATTTAGCAATAACAAAAACACACCCGTGTTTATTATTATGTATTACAACAGTAAAAGTACATCTTGCGAAATTTATGGTATGAGCCTTGGCGATGGTATAGAAATAGATTTGGAAAGCACCGTAGTGCAACAAATCGCCCCACCTGCCGAGCCTGAATATATATACAATGCAAACCTTCCGCTTGGTGCACAGCAAACCACGGTAAAAGCGCGCAGCGGCTATAAGGTAGATACCTATAAAATTTGGAAACAAGCAGGCAAAGAAATAAAACGCGAAAAAATACACACCACCACCTATAAAAGCTACCAAGAAAAAATAGAATATAATAACGGGCAAAATTAAGCTTTTTATTAGTAACTTTTATTGACAACGCCTCTGATTTTTGGTATATTGGTTATGTTAAGTTAACTTAACTATGCCACAGGAGGTACAACATGGTAATACGAGAATCTGCAGAAGATTATGTTGAAGCTGTCTTAATTATAGAAAAACAAAAAGGAAGTGTGCATTCCATAGATATTGCACGCCATTTAAAAGTTTCTAAACCCAGTGTTTCCTATGCAATTAAAAATTTAAGCGAAGCCGGTTTTTTGTATATGGATGAAGACAACGAAAAACAAATTAAGCTTACCCCCAAAGGGCGCAGTTTAGCAGAGCAAATGTATGAACGGCATGTTTTCTTTACCCAATGGCTAAAGAGCTTAGGTATAGATGCTGCTACTGCAGCCAGTGAAGCCTGCCGTATGGAGCATGTATTAAGCAAGCAAAGCTTTCAATCCATTAAAAAATTTGTATTAGATCACAAAAAATAATTCATGCTATAAAGAACCAACATAGGTTGGTTTTTTATTTGAAACAAAAGCCTTGCTGTGTGCAAAACGCAAGGCTTTATGATATAGTATAGCTATTAGTAAAAGGAGAAAACAGATGCGACTGATATCTTGGAATGTAAACGGCTTTCGTGCCGTATTAAAAAAAGGCTTTGAAGAAAGTTTTGATAGCTTTCAAGCCGATATTGTATGCCTGCAGGAAAGCAAAATGCAAGAAGGCCAGGCAGAATTTGAAAAAGAGGGCTACCATATGTACATGCACTCTGCAGAAAAAAAAGGTTACAGTGGTACCATGGTGTTTACCAAGCAAAAGCCCCTGCAAGTGTTTTATGAAATGGGTGATGTAGACACCAAAGAAGGCCGTGTGCTTACCTTGGAGTTTGAAAATTTTTACCTTGTAAATGCCTATGTGCCCAATGCGCAGGATGAACTGAAACGCATAGATTTTCGTGAAGCGTTTGAAGACAATATGCGTGCCTACCTAAAAAAATTAGATGCACATAAACCCGTGCTCTATTGTGGAGATTTAAACGTAGCACGTAACCCCATAGACTTAAAGCGCCCCAAACAAAACGAAGGCCAACCGGGCTATAGTGAGCAGGAACGCGCCAAATTAGAGCTTTTGCTTGCTGAAAATTTTGTAGATACCTTCCGTTACTTTTACCCGGATAAAGAAGATGCTTACTCTTGGTGGAGCTACCGTGGCAATGCCAGAGCCAACAACGTGGGTTGGCGCATAGACTATTTTATTGCAAGCGAACGTCTTATGCCACAAATAAAAAATGCCTTTATTTTGGCTGATGTATTGGGTAGCGACCACTGCCCCGTAGGCGTAGATATAGAACTATAATGGAAACACGCAAACACATATATTACATAGATGCCTTGCGCACTTTGGCTTGCATAGCTGTGATTACTATACATGTAAGCGCCAACCTTTTGCCCACGGTAGATATGCAAAACCACCATTTTGTATATTTGGCTGCACTGAATAGCTTGGCGCGATTTGCCGTGCCACTGTTTTTTATGATTTGTGGCGCCGTACAGCTAAATAAACCTATCTGCTTTTGCAGAGCCAAAAAGCGTGCGCTTGGCTTTTTGTTGCTGTTTTTTGTGTTTGGTGTTATAGAAGCACTACCCATACTCATAAGCAAAAACCCCATTGGTGAAATGAGTTTGCTGAAAAGCTTTGTTTGGAAAATGACTTCCAACACAAGCTATCGTTGGTTTTTGCTCTGCATGGTTAGCATACAGTTGCTTTTGCCCTTTATACAAGCGCTTTGCCAAAAACCAAACTATGTAAAAAATGCCTTGGGCATATTTGCCCTTATGGGTATACTGCCTTATACACTTTCACTATTACCGAAGCTTTCTATACTGGAGCATTTTACACAAGGCTTTGGGTTTGCAAGCACGCTACTGCAAGCAATATTTTTTTGTTTGCTTGGCCATGCATTGCACGCAAAACAAGATGTGTTTTTAACAAATAAAACAAAATACACTTGGGCGAGCCTTGCCCTTTGGTTGATCAGCGGGTTGGTGCTTTGCAGTGTAAGCATTGTTGCCAGCCGTCAAAAAGAAGTGTTCTATACTGCTATGGTAGAATATTTTAGCCTGCCATTAATTCTCAATACGCTTGCCCTATATATGCTGGGATTATTACATTTTCAAAAGCCAAATAAAGCACTGCATTTTATTGCCAAACAAAGCCTGTTTATCTACTTGTTGCATTTGCCTGTTTTGCTGTATTTGTTCCTATTGCCCATGGGCAATATAGTTGTATACAGCTTAGAAATGCTTGCACTTTGCTTTACCCTCTCTTTACTGATAAGCCTACCTTTGCAATGGCTTTGGAACAAAAATAAATTGCACTAAACATTTACTCGCCTTTGAACGAGTTTTTAATTAAAAATTTGTGGAACATTTACCACATTTTCATAATTTCCATAACAGTTTTTCAAAATATGCTATAATAGAAATAAAGAAAGCCGTATAAGGAGTATAAAACTATGAAGGCGATGGTATTTGGTAGTTGTGTAGTAGATGTTATGAGCCGTTCCCCTCGTTTACCAAAAGGGGGCGAAACCATTAAGGGCACTTTATTTCATATGAGTGCCGGCGGCAAAGGCTTTAACCAATGTGTAGCTGCCCATAAATCCGGCGCAAATGTATATATGTGCACCAAGCTTGGCAAAGATGATTTTGCCAAAGTGCCTTTGCGAGTAATGGAGCAGTGGAACATGCCCCAAAACCACATACTTTTCAGTGAAGATACAGGCACGGGTGTTGCCCTCATTATGGTAGATGAAAACAGCGAAAACATGATTGTAAATGTGGCCGGTGCTTGCGGAAAAATTACCAACGAAGAAATCGCCGCCTTAGAGCCTGCTTTAGCACAATGTGCATTTGTATTGTTACAACTGGAAATAAACCAGGAAGCCAATGAGGCCTTTGTTGCGCTTGCAGAAAAGCACCATTGCAAAATGATACTCAACACTGCACCTATATCGCCTTTCAGTGATACTTTTTTAAGCAAAATGTGGTTGGTTACCCCCAATGAGCACGAGGCAGAAGCCATTACCGGTATTGCGGTGCATGATGAACAGAGCGCAAAAGAAGCCGCAGAGTACTTTCACCAAAAAGGTGTGCCCAATGTTATGATTACCATGGGCGCAAAAGGGGTATATAGCAGTACAGAGGCCGGGGAAGAAATGATACCCGCCTTCCGTGTAAAAGCAACGGACACCACCGGCGCAGGCGATGCCTTTAACGGTGGCTTACTCACTGCCTTAACCGAAGGCAAAAGCCTTAAAGAAGCTGCTGTTTTTGGCAGCGCAACCGCTGCGCTCTCTGTACAAAAGATGGGTGCAACAGAATCCATGGCTTGCAGAAATGAAATAGACGCATTTTTGAAAGCCCACGCATAAGGAGAAATTATGTACACAGCAAGTGAAGAACGCTATAATAGCATGCATTACAACTACACAGGCAAAAGTGGCTTAAAGTTGCCCCTGGTATCCTTAGGATTATGGCAAAACTTTGGCTACACCGGTAAATTTTCTACCATGGAGGAAATATGCCGCTTTGCCTTTGACAAGGGCATTACCCACTTTGACCTTGCCAACAACTATGGCCCACCCGCCGGCAGTGCCGAAGAAAATTTTGGTAAAATTTTACAAAACGGTATGAAAGCCTATCGTGATGAAATGGTGATCGCCACCAAGGCCGGCTACTTTATGAACCCCAGCCCTTATGGCGATTGGGGCAGCAAAAAATATTTAATTTCCAGCCTTGACGCAAGCTTACAACGCATGGGCATAGAATATGTAGATATTTTTTACCACCACCGTTTTGACCCCAACACCCCTTTAGAAGAAACAGCAGGTGCACTGGCACAAATGGTGCGCAGCGGCAAGGCGCTCTACATTGGTATTAGCAACTATAACAAAGAGCAAACAATCGCCATGGCAAACCTTTTAAAAGAAAGCAGTACCCCCTTTATTATTAACCAAAGGCGCTACTCTATTTTTGATAGAGCCATAGAAAACGATGGCTTGAAGGAATATGCACACAAAAACGGCATAGGCATCATTACCTTCAGCCCTTTGGCGCAAGGTTTACTTACCGACAGATACCTGCATGGTATTCCACAGGATAGCCGTGTGCTTACCGATGGTAGATTTTTAAGCCAAAAAGACATTACCGAAGAAAAACTAAACAAGGTGCGTGCCTTAAACGAAGTGGCACAAAGCCGTGGCGAGAGCTTGGCACAAATGGCACTTGCCTGGATTTTGCGTGATGGCGATATTACCAGTGTGCTCATTGGCGCTTCTTCCACAGCACAGGTGGCAGACAACCTTGGCATACTGCACAGCAAGCCCTTTACAGAAGCACAACGCCAACGCATAGACGAAATATCATTGGCATAATGCATAAAATAAAAGATACTCTAAGGGGTATCTTTTTTGTTCGCCTGTTTATGCAAGAAATTCATACATTTTAGGATTTTAAACAATTGAAAAGTAGGGGATTGATGTTTTATGTAACACTAAAGGCAAGCCATAGGCTTGCCTTACTATCAATATTTTTCTTTGGTTGCAATTTGTAGCAATACTTTGCTTACAAATGCATCTACATTTACGCCTTCAGTGCTTTCGCCCGCCCTATCACGCACGGTGAGTGTTTGGGTATCACTTTCCTTATCGCCCAATATGAGCATATAAGGTAAGCGCTGCATTCTGGCTTCACGAATTTTGTAACCGATTTTTTCATTGCGGAAGTCTGCTGTGGCACGCACACCTGCGGCTTTGAGTTTTGCAAGCACTTCGTTTGCCCAAGGCTCTTGCCTGTCGGTAATGGTTAAAATACGCACTTGTTCCGGGTTCATCCACATTGGAAGTGCGCCGTTGTATTTTTCCAGCAACAATGCCAAAGTTCTTTCATAGCAACCGATACTGGTTCTGTGAATAATGATAGGGTGTTTCTTTTCGCCGTCTTTATCTGTAAACTCCATACCAAAGCGTTCTGCGAGTTGGAAATCTACTTGTACGGTGATTAAGGTATCTTCCTTACCGAACACGTTTTTGATTTGAATGTCAAGTTTTGGGCCATAGAAAGCAGCTTCACCCTTGGCTTCTTTAAACTCTATGCCGATGTCGTTCAAAATATCACGCATAAAGTTCTGCGTGTTTTCCCAAGATTGCGGATCGCCGATGTATTTATCTCTATTATCTTCATCCCAAAGGCTGAAACGGTAGCTTACATCATCGTCAAGGCCTAAGGTAGCCAGCATATCTTTGGCAAGTTTTACACATTCTGCAAATTCATTTTCCACTTGTTCTTGGGTGCAGATAATATGCCCCTCGGAAATGGTAAACTGACGCAAACGAATTAAGCCGTGCATTTCACCGGAGCTTTCGTTACGGAACAATGTGCTGGTTTCGTTTAAGCGCATAGGCAGGTCGCGATAAGAACGGGTGCGATTTAAGAAATGTTGGAATTGGAATGGGCAAGTCATGGGGCGCAATGCAAAGCATTCTGCCGTTTCGTCATCCGGGTCGCCAATAATGAACATATTTTTTCTATAATGTGCCCAGTGGCCTGAAATTTTATACAAATCACGCTTTGCCATAAGTGGTGTTTTGGTGAGTGTATAGCCACGGCGTTCTTCTTCATCTTCTACAAAGCGTTGCAAAATTTGCAAGGTTTTCGTACCCTTTGGCAACATAATCGGCAAGCCTTGGCCAATGTAGTCTGTGGTGGTAAAAAATTCCAGTTCCCTACCAATTTTATTATGGTCTCTTTTGCGCGCTTCTTCTTGGGCGGTGATAAAGGCATCTAAGGCTTCCTTGGTATCAAAGCTTGTGCCATAGATACGTTTGAGCATTTTATTTTTTTCGCTGCCTCTCCAATACGCACCGGCGGCTTGGGTTAGCTTTATAGCTTTTATCATATTTAAGAAGGGCAAATGTGGCCCACGGCAAAGGTCTACAAAGTCGCCCATTTGATAGAAGGAAATTTCTTCGCCCTCCGGCAAATCTTGTATAAGCTCTACTTTATAGGGTTCGCCCAAGGCTTCCATTTTGGCAATGGCTTCAGCACGAGGCAAAGTAAAACGTTCACTCTTGATGTTTTTCTTTGCCAATTTTTTCATGGTTTTTTCTATTTCTTCTAATTCCTTAGCGCCAAAAACCACATCTATATCAAAATCATAATAGAAGCCGTCTTCAATGGCAGGGCCAATGGCAAGCTTTGCTTCCGGGTATAATTCTTTTACAGCCATCGCAAGCAGGTGGCTTGTGGTATGACGGTATACGATTCTGCCTTCTTCACTATCAAAGGCAAGGGGTGTAAGTACAGCATCCTCTGTGATAATGGTGGATAGATCTTCTGCCTGGCCGCCGTTGATTTTTACGGCATAGGGCTTTACAGCTAAGTCAAAGGCTTTGAGTGCGATGTTGGCACTAACAGCTTCGTTAAATTCTATTTTTTGTTCTGTTCCAAACAATGTAATAAACATAATTCCCTCCTATATTTTTGGTAATAAAAAAAGGCGCAACACGCTGGGACGGATAAATCTCCGCGGTTCCACCCGGCTTGTATACAACCACTTATAGCCATATAAGGCTTGGCACGCCATATACTCTAAGGCCGGTACCCTAATTGCTTGTTTGGTTTTGCTTACAGCTGCTGCAAAACTCTCTGTACTACGCTGCAAAGGGGGCGTGTGCCCTATCTACATATATATAAATAGTGTATAAGGCTTTGCGTGGTTTGTCAAGGGCAAATTAAAATAAAGGGCGATTGCTTACAAAAGTATAGCCTGCCCAAAGGGCAGGCTTGTGGGTTATTGCGTTATTTGGCGGGTTGGACTTTATTTAGAAAAAAGCAAACATCTTTAAAGGTCGTTTCCTTATCTTTTGCTAAAAAATGTAAAATATAAAATCTTTTTTTGTTTTTGAAAAATGCAATATAATTTATAGCATCAGATTTCCTGCCAATACTATTCGCTGCGCGAATAACATAAACTTCATCAAAGCGTTTCTCAAAATCTTCATAGTTTTCATTTGCGATTTCTTTTATATTTTCTAATTCAAATTCTTCAATACATATATTTACTAAAGTTTTAAATACATTATCACTTTTCTTTAATTTTAATTCTTTTTTAAAGCATTTAAATTATCATGCACCAGCCACAACCTTACACCACCATTGTAAAAAGCACCTTGTACTTGGTCTTTACCTTGGTATTGCGCACCCATAATTGGTAATTTTATATTTAAATACGTTTTTAATTTCATAAATTCTGCATATACATTACCTATTGTAAATATAAACATACTTAACAATACTATTGCTGTTATTTTTTCATACCATACTCCAATCAGTTTTTTATCTATTGTACCGGTTTTACCTGATTCAAAAAATTAAACACTGCTTCTGTAAATACTTTATTTTGTTTCTTTGTATTGTGTTCATTCGCCATAAAAGTAATAGCATAAAATTCATTATTATATACAAAAGTCGCATAATAGTTCAAAGCATCATCAACATATTCCCCCACTGTATGTATTTTAAATTCCTTTGCAAATTTACTATACTTTTGTATATTTACTTCTTTGCTGTCGGTTGCTCCCATGGAATTAAGTAAAAAAACATTAAGCAGAGTATATGCTGCTTCTATATCCTTCATTCCTTCAACGCTATCTAAACCTCTATTCAATTTTTGCACTAAAAACATACCGTTCTTAATAAAACCGCCTATTTGCTCATATTCTACTGCACTATTTCCTAACATTTTTGGCTCCGGTATATTAAGCCCAAAAAATTCATACCCTTTTGCAAAAGAACCGGTGCAGCTTAACAATAAACAAAACAATAAAACAAACGCTGTAAATTTTTTCATGGTTTCCCCCTGTTTTTAAATTTTAATATATCCATTATATATATGCGCAAGACCTTTTTTTACTATTTAATAAAAAATTGATAAATTTTGAAGTTTACATCAAATAAAAATCCGTTAAGACAACCTGTAAAAATCTTTCATTTTTTTACAAATGAACTGAGTCATAATTTTTTAAAAAAGAGATTGTTAAACATACTAATGTACATTCAACAATCTCTTTTTGAATTAGTATTACGCAAACACCCCTGTGGAAATGTAGCGTTCGCCGGTATCGGGAAGGAAGGCTACTACGGTTTTGCCTGCAAGATTTTCTTGGTCTGCCAAAGCCAGCACACCGGCAATGGCAGCACCGGAGGAAATACCTACCAAGAGGCCCTCTGTATCACGAAGCAAACGCACCAATTCTTTGGCTTTGTTATCGTTTACTTGCACGATTCTATCAAAGGCTTCCCTTTGCAGAATGCTTGGCACAAAGCCGGCGCCTATACCTGCAATGGCGTGTTTGCCGGGTGCACCGCCACTAAGTACAGGGCTTGTTTCCGGCTCTACGGCTACGCCTACAAAATCTTTTTTGCGCTCTTTAAAGTAACGGCCCACACCTGTTATGGTACCACCTGTGCCCACACCGGCTACAAAATAATCTACATTGCCGTTGGTGTCGTTCCAAATTTCCGGGGCGGTGGTATTGTAGTGGGCTTCTGCATTGGCATGGTTGTCAAACTGGCTGGGTATAAAAGCGTTGCCAAGTTCTGCTGCAATTTGCTTTGCTTTTTCTATGGCGCCCTTCATACCCTTAGCGCCCTCTGTAAGCACTATCTCTGCACCATAGGCTGCCATTAAGTCTTTGCGTTCCTGACTCATGGTTTCGGGCATGGTGAGTATTACACGGTAGCCCTTGGCAACGCTTGCGGCAGCAAGGCCTATGCCGGTATTGCCACTGGTGGGTTCTACAATAACGGTATTGCTATTGATTTTGCCCTCTTGCTCTGCTTTTTCCAGCATGGCATAAGCCGGCCTATCCTTAGAGGAATGGGCAGGGTTGAACATATCCAACTTTAATAGCAGGTTGAAGTTTAGACCCAATGCTTTTTGCAAATTATGGGCGTGGAAAAGCGGGGTGTTGCCTATGAGTTCTTTATATGTATGTTTAATTGCCATAATATCATCCTTCTTTCAAATTGATACTAATTAGATACACCACAAATAATTTCTTGAAACAAGGTTATTGTAAATAAATACCGTATGCTTTGCCATACGGTATGTTTATTATTCTTTATTTTCTATTTCTTGCGCATCTTCTGCCTTGGATTCTTGGCTGCTTATTTCTTGTTGTGTTTCTAATTCTTCAACATTATTTTCTGTTTCTGCATGGGTTTCTTCTGTATCTTCTTCCTGCACGCTGCCCATGAGTTTGGCAAGCAGTTTGCGCATGCTTTCTTCTTGTTCGGGGCTTATTTCTTTGCCGGCCAAAGTACCGCGTTCCTGCATTTGCTTTAAAATATCTCTGGCATGTTGATTTACATCTGAAAACAGCACCAGTTCACGGTTCAAATAGAAGTACAGGCCTGCAAAGCTTGCCATGGCAAAGGTTTTTAACAGCAATTCCAAGGCTTGCGAAATCACCTGGCCAAGCACACCCAATGCCACCAAGCTTACGCTTAACATATCCAGCACTATCATAGCCAAAGTAAAAAACAATACCATAGAAAGCACCAACAGCCCTCTGCCTTTCAGTAGCGCAGCACTTTGTTTGGCTATTTTGAGTAGATTTTTTTCTTTGCCATCAGCTACAATATATATAAAAGCAAAATAGCGCATTCTTGCATAAAACAAAAATATATACACAAGTGTAAGCATTAAGCCGAGTGTACGCACATTGAATACACTTGGCAGCAAAAAGAACAGACCTTGAAATACAAACACAGGCACTGCCACCCAAAGCGCATACAGCAAGCCCAAAAACAAATAGCTTAGCCATGCAAACCATGGTTTTTTAAAGTATGCCAAAAGTTCGTGAATGGTAGGGCTCTGGTTTCTATGCATTTGCATAAAGTAGTTTGTAGCGCCTAAACTTAATAATGGGGTAAACACCAAGGTAAGCCCAAAGAGCACAGCAAATGTTTGTATTTGAGAAGCGGGAATTTCCGGCAATGTGCCAAGAAGTATATCCGTCAATTCCACTGCATCCAACATACGCAGTGAAAAAATTTTAATAATGGTTAGAAATATTTCACTAAAAAAAACAACCAAAAATGCAGTGGGTGCATTCTTTTTTATTTGCACGAGTGAAATATGACGTATAGCCTGTGGAATCATTGTTTCTCCTAATCTAATAATGCATTTACAAATTCTTTGGGATCAAAGGCTTGCAAGTCGTCTATGCCTTCACCCACACCCATATACATAATGGGTACGCCCAATTCTTTGCAAATGGCAAAGGCAATACCGCCCTTGGCAGTACCGTCCATTTTGGTAAGCACAACACCGTTGATGTTGGCAAACTCTGCAAAGGCTTTGGCTTGGTTAAGCCCGTTTTGGCCTGTGGTTGCGTCCAGTACCATCATGCAACGCACGGTGGCTTCGCTGTATTCTTTATCTATCACACGGCGCAATTTGTTCATTTCTTCCATGAGGTTTTTCTTATTGTGCAATCTGCCGGCAGTGTCTACAAGCAACAAATCCGCCTTTTTGGATTTGGCAACACGAATGGCGTCAAACAATACGGCAGCAGGATCTGCGCCTTCTGCATGCTTTACAATAGGCACATTGGCACGCTCTGCCCACACGCTTAATTGCTGGCTGGCTGCGGCACGGAAGGTATCGGCAGCGCAGAGCATAACGGTTCTGCCGATGTTTTGAAAACGAACCGAAAGCTTGCCAATGGTGGTGGTTTTGCCCACACCGTTTACACCTACGATAAGCTGCACCATGGGCCATTGCAAGTCTGGTTTAGGTATGCTGAGTATTTGTAAAAGCTCGTCTTTGAGCATTTGTTTTACCTGGTTGGCAGCTGTTATATGCTCTTTTTTTGCGCGTTGTTTCACGTTCTCTATAATACTATCTGCCAAAGGGGCACCCATATCGGATAGCACCAGAATATCTACCAGTTCTTCATAAAAATCATCGTCTATTTTTCTGGTATTTTCAATTAAATCGTCTAATTTTTCAGCGGTGTTTTGACGGGACTTAAACAAGCCTTGTTTTAATTTATCAAAAAATGACATTATTTTTGCTCCTTTGCAAGTTGGTCTAAAGTTTTGCTGATGGGGAAACAGTAGGCCCTGCCATATTGGAAAGGCAATACCAGCACGGAAGAGGCACAGTTAAAGCGCTCGCCTGATACTTCATCACGTAAGAAAATACGTTTGGAAATATAGCTTGGTATGGCAATGGTAACCTTGGTAATACCCGCTTCTTTGGCGCATATAATACAGAGCATAGTATCATTGCCATAGCTTCTGGTATAGGCATAGATCCCTTGTTCATCGTCTGCTAAGAAAGTTTGAAAATCGCCATATTGCAGGGCTTCGTACTTATTGCGCAAGTGGGTAAGTTGCTTGTAGTAGCGCAAAATGGAATTGTCCTGCACTTTATCCCAACGCATAGGGAATCGGCAGTAAGGGTCTTGCCCGCCTTGCATACCAATTTCATCGCCATAGTATATGATAGGAATGCCAGGGCTGGTAAGCTGGAAGAAGGCAGCGGCACAAAGGCTTGGCACACTCTCCCCTGCGCGGGTGATAAAACGAGGGGTATCGTGGCTACCCAGAATGTTCCAGTTTACTTCTTGCACTTCTTGTGGCAAACACACGTAATTTTTACTGATTTGGTTGGCAAACTTTGTAATGCTTAGGTTTTTATTGGCAAATAAGCCCCAAACGGCCTTGCTCCAAACATAGTTCATGGTGGCGTCAAACATATCGCCACGGGCACAGAAAAACCTTGCATCGTGCCAGATCTCTGCTACAAGCAATAGGTCTTGGCGAACGCTTTGCACTTCACTGCGAAACTTGCGCCAAAAACCCGGATACACTTCCGGTGCTACGTCCAGCCTCCAACCATCTATACCACATTTTTGCACCCAATACTTGCCCACTTCACAGAAAAATTCTGCACAGGCAGGGTTTTGCAAATTGAGCTTTGGCATATGTTCTTCATAGGCAAAGGAAGCATAGCCTGCGACGCAGCTTTCTTTGGCGTTCCAGAAAAACCAATCGTAAAAGGGGGATTCTTCACCTTTCTCTTTGGCTTCTGCAAAAGGTGCAAAGCCAAGGCCAGAGTGATTGAACACACCGTCAAGCACAAGGTACATATCGTTTTTATGCAGCTCGTCTACTAAATTTTTTAAATCTTCCTCGGTGCCCAAAACTTCGTCTATGGCATAGTAATCACAAGTGTCATAGCGATGGGCTGTATTGGCTTTGAATATGGGGGTAAGGTACACAATTTTTGCACCTAAGCGTTTTAAGTAAGGCACCTTGGTAATCATACCCTTGATGTTGCCACCGAAAATACGGTCAAAGGCAACTTCCTTACTTTCCCACTTTTCCATGCCGGGTTCTATTTTGCCATAGCGTGCAAAGCGGTCCGGAAATATTTGATAAGCAATGGAACCCCTTGCCCAAGCGGGCTTAGATTGCGCCTTGTGGGCATAAGGCAAATGGAAGAACGGTTTTTCTTCTGCCCCATCGTAGCTTTCTTTGCTTTGCATGCCGTCATAGGTATAGTAAAAAGTAAAGTCTTCGCTTTGCAAGGCAAATACATATTGCAAACGAGGGTCTTGTGGCATAAATTGTACACGGTAATAGCTATACAATTCATCACAAGCGACTTGCTGCATGGCATAACGGCGCTCGTCTGCATTGTTGTTTTGCAAGGGATAGTTTAAAAAGGTAATCGCAGTTACAGAATCCCAATTGGCTTTGGCTGTGCGCAAAAGCAAAACCACTTCGCCACTGGAATTGGTATGGCAATATTCATCATAAGGCACATGGTGAATGGCTGCAAAATTCAAATTTTTCATGGTTTCTCCTATGGCAATGGCGGTAAGTAGAGTGTGTAATGTTGGTGTTTTATGGTTTCGTAACCTTTGGATTGCACAAAGTCTATAAAGGGCTGTTTATCCATAGGGCTATTTAAAAAATGACCTATCAGTACAATGGGCAATTTTTCGGTATTTTGTAATTGTTGTAATTGTGCCTGTTTGTCTACCACTTTCAGATCTACCCAGGTATGTGCAAAAAAGGGTTCGTGTTCTGTGATACACAGTGCCAAAGGCAAATGGCCCAACACTGCAAGCTTGTGGTTTTTGTATTCTTCTTTTGTAAGTTGGCTATACAGGCTATCCAAGGCTTCTGCTTTATAGGCATGCGTTTTCATATATTTGAGTGCAGGGATTTGCGTACTATATGTTTGGCCTGCATAGGCACCGTCGTTGTAACTTTCCTGAAACAGCACTTTACTATACGCACCCTTGCCAAAGCTTAAAATAAACACAAGTAAAAGTATGCTTGCCATGCTTTTGCATAAATGTTGCACAAAACGCTTTTTTCCAAGCTGTGCAAAGCCATGTGCATAGAGTGCAACGGCAGAGCTGAGCACAGCACCCAGTAAGCAAAATTGGAATATGCCATTGTCTGTACCAAGGGGCACACAAAACATGAACAACAGCATGGTACAAGCGTACAAAAACAGAAAAGAATTGCGCTTTATAAACAGTGGTATGGCAATGAGCGTGGTGAGCAAAGCGATAAAGGAAAGCAAGTACACATAGATATTAACCGTTAAATTGTTGCCCAACAAACGCGCCAAATAGACACCGACAAGCAACACTGCCACCTGCGCCAGCACCTTTGTATAGCGATGTTTTACAAAATAAGTAAACACAGCATAAGCAACAGGTAACAAGAACGCAGCCAACATTTGTTTTTTAAGAAAACCAACATAATAGTAGGCTTCGCTCAGTTCAAACCAAATACGGTTAAGCATGCTGCTTGGTGCATGAGAACCTTGTTTACCAATGTGCAAAATAATGGCAATGCCCTCTACAAAGGCTTGCCAGCCTTCTAACGCAATGGTAAGGCCTATGCCGGCAAACAGACCAATAAAGCCTGCCAAGGTAAAATACAGACTATGACGCAAAGCCTGTTTTTGAAAGTCTTTATTTGCCAGTGCATAGAGCAAGGGTAAAAACACAAGGCTCGCCTGCAAAGCATTGGGTAAACGTGTAAATACATTAAAACCGGTAACAATACCGGCTACAAAGGTATAGCGTATACTTTGCTGCAAAATACCCTTATGCAATAAAAAGATGGCCAGTATAAAAAACAAGAACGCAAAGCTATTGTAGCCAAGTATCATTGGATAACGGCGAATAAGGAATGAGCCAACAAGCATAGAAAAGCAAAGCCAAGTATGTGGCATATGCTTTTTGAGCATTTGATAAAGCAACACAAATATTGCACAGTTGCAAAGCCAATCAAGCACACGGAATGTAAAAAAGGTGGCTGTGGGGCTGAACTTATACAAAATTCCACCCAGCAAAAAGCTGAGCTCTGTGCTGATGGTGGGTGCCATGTTGGGTTTAAAGAAGTAACGAAAGTTGGATAAGTAGTAGGCACTATCCAATTCGTCTATACCATGTTGTATAAAAAACAAAGGCCATAAGCAAACTGCAAGCAGCGCAGCAAGACCAAGCCATTTGTCTATTGAATTTTTGGATAAACGAAATTTTGAAAACATACTACTCCTAAAACTTACAGGCTTGCAATAAGTATGCCTGCCAATATAAGCAATAAGCCTATGCCTTGTTTTTTGCGTATGCGTTCTTTGAGCACAAAGGCAGAAAACACCGCCACATAGATATAGCCGGAGGCTTCTATAAGTGGTAACAAAAACAAGGGAATATATCGCAGTGCAAATACATTGGCAAAGGTAATGGCGAAAAAAATAAAGTAAGCACTCATAACATAGGGGTTTGCATACATACGCAAGCCCTTGTAGTGCCTGTTGGCTGCTTGTTTAAGCAAGAGCTGAGAAACAGCCCCTAAGAATGCGCCAAAGAAGGCAATGCCCATTGCGATTTGACTATTCATGACGCACCACCAATACAATACCGAAAAGCACCAAAAGCACTGCCAATATATTTTTAAAGCCTATACTTTCACCAAAGAGCAAAGCACCAAACAGCATGGCATAAATGAGCACCACACCCTTATTGGCATAAGCAGTAAACAGACTAATATGGTGTAAACTTTTTTGCCAAAGCAAAGCATAGACAAAGAGCAATACAAGCGCGCCCCCATAAAGTGCCAAGAAGGGCAAAGAAAACCCCGGGTGCTTGCCTGCAAACTTCATAAGCACAGCACTGCCTGCATAGAGCAAAAGGGCAAAGTTAAGGCTTAGGTAGGCCATCTACATTCACGCTTTCTTTAATAACATATTGTGGGCTTTGGTTTAAACAAATATAAATTCTGCCCACGTATTCCCCTATGAGCCCCAGCAACAGCAATATAAGCCCACCGACAAAGAGCATAACCGCCATTAAGGACGCATAGCCCGCTTGCATACCGGGGTGAAACAATTTTACACCAATAATATAAAGGCCATATAAAAAACCAATGAGGGCTGTGAGTGCGCCGGCATAGGTGCCAATGCGCAAGGGTTTTACAGAAAAAGCCGTAAAGCCGTTAAGCCACAGGGCAAGCAATTTGCGTACGGTGTAGCCACTTGCGCCTTGCCGGCGTGCTCTATGGTGCACCAAAACATCGCTTGCATTGATACTGGTGCGAAAAATAAGGCCGGCTAAGTAGGGATAAGCATTTTGGTAGCGTATCATTTCATCTACCACAAAGCGACGAAGCGCCATATAGCTGTTAGCTACAAGGCCGCGGGGCTTGCCTACAAGCTGCTCCATCATATAAAGGTTTACACGGCTGCCCCAGTTTCTAAACTTGCTGTGCTGCTTTTGGTCGTATTTGGCAAAAACAACATCGTAACCTTCGTCTATTTTATCCACCAATTTATAGAGCTCATCGGCGGGTACTTGGCCATCGTCATCCAACACGATTACCATTTCACCTTGGGCAATGCGAAAGCCTGCCAAAATGGCGGCATGTTGCCCAAAATTTTTAGAAAACTTCAAGCCTTTAATTTTGGGATTGTTTTGTGCAAGCGCACGAATGCGGCCGAACACATTGTCGGGCGAGGCATCGCTTACCAAAATAATTTCATAATCGAAACCCTCTCTTGTGGGGAGGGTGGCTTGCAGTTCTTCTACCACGGCATCTATGGTGTGCTCGGAACGATAGCAAGGTATAACAAACGAAAGTAAACGCATATTTTATTTCCTTAAATAGTCTATAAGCACTTGGGCAATATAGCTTGCATCTTGGCTTGTTAAGCCATAGTAGAGTGGCAAGCGCAAAAGTTGTTCGCTGTGGGCGGTGGTATAAATATCTTCACCCGCAAATTCACCCAAGGTTTTGCCTGCAGGGGAAGAATGCAAGGGAATATAGTGGAACACGCTGTGTATACCGTGCTCTTTTAAATATTCTATAGCTCTGCTTCTGTCTTCAATATCTTTACATTTTACATAGAACATATGGGCATTGTGTGTGCAATGGCTTGGAATTTCCTGCAAGGCAATGCGCTCGCTTTGGGCAAGGGGCAAAAGTGCCTCTTGGTAAGTGTTCCATGCTTGCATACGGTTTTCTGTAATCAGCGTATGTTCTAACAATTGCGGGTATAGGTAGGCAGCGTTAAGCTCGCTTGGTAGATAGGAAGATCCAATATCCACCCAAGTATATTTATCTACAAAGCCACGGAAAAAACGGCTTCGATTGGTACCTTTTTCACGAATGATTTCGGCACGCTCACCAAGCTCTTCGGTGCTGAGCAATATGGCACCGCCTTCCCCCATGGAGAAGTTTTTGGTTTCGTGGAAGGAAAAACAGCCAATATCGCCAATGGCGCCGGCTTGTTTGCCTTTGTAGGTGGAAGTAACGGCTTGAGCTGCGTCCTCCACCACGGCAAGATTGTGTTTTTTGGCAATTTGCTCAATGGTGTCCATTTCACAAACCACACCGGCATAATGCACAGGCACAATGGCACGGGTGCGCTTGGTAACGGCTTGCTCTATTTTGGTTTCGTCCATATTCATGGTGTCTGGGCGAACATCTATAAACACGCATTTTGCACCACGCAAAGCAAAAGCATTGGCAGTGGAAACAAAGGTAAAACTTGGCATAATCACTTCGTCGCCCGGCTGAATGTTAAGCAGTATAGCCGCCATTTCTAAGGCATGGGTGCAAGAAGTGGTCAGTAAGGCCTGTTTTGTGCCTGTCAATTCTTGCAAACGCTCATTGCAACGCTTGGTAAAAGCACCGTCGCCACAGATTTTGTGGCTTTGTATGGCCTCCATTACAGAAGCTGCTTCCTTGCCTATGCAGGGGGGAACATTAAAGGGATATTGCATGATTTTTCCTCGATTTTTTCTATATTCATCCATTTAATATTATACTTTTTTGTGGAATAAGTGTCAATGAACGGGTGTAACAAATGGAGGCTCTTTTAAATGAAAAATACTACCTGTATTATACTGCATTTTAATATATTGATAATGTAAAAAGCTGCTGAAAAACGGTTTCAAATACATAATAACCCTCTCTGCCGCATGCAGGAGGGTTATTATTATTTTTAATTATGTAGTTGCGTTTATTTTTGTATAGAAACCAATGTGCAAGTACCATTTACAATTTCAATTGCCGTTTTTTCTTCCAGCACAATGTCTATAGATTGGTCCTTCTTTAACTCAAAAGATTTGATTGCTGTGCCATAATCTCCCAGGACTTTTACTTCGGTATTGATTAAATCACCCATTAAGCCACCCAAGGAATTCATGGCTTCACCATATTTTTTACTTTCTTCATCTTCACCCAATGCACCAAGTAAGCCACCCAAAGACGCATAGGCATCCCCTACTTGTTCGCCTTCATTGGCAGTACAGGTAATGGTATATTTTCCCGGCTTTACATCTTGGCCAACAATATATTTCCTCTCAGAAAGGGTATAGCTGCTGCCTTCCAGCAAGCCACGTTTCGCCATTTCCTGTTGTACAGCAGTATATAACATTTCTAAATCTTTATCCGAAAGCTTTTTAACATCCACCTTTGCTTTGCTTGCTGCAAAAGCTACATTACAAAACGCTAAACATAAAATAACAGTAAAACAAATAATCCAAAATCGTTTCATAATCATCGTTCTCCAAAAAATATGCTTTATTAAATCCGTAGATCTATGGCTTAATTTTATTTATTTCTCTTAATATACTATTGGCATTATAAAAATAAGATGCACCACCTAATATAATAACAATAGCAAAAATAATAAGACCTGTAACTATCCAACAAAAATAAGATCTTGCAAAACTTCTGCGGTTAATATGACTACTGTCCGAAGCAAAAACAATTAACAGTAGCCACCCAACCACCGGTATAGCAAACAAAAGGGTATAGCCTACATAGCCCCACGCAGTGATTGGCCTGAATTTTTGCTCTCCCTGGTAATCAAAATTACTCATTTTACTCAAACTCCTAAAAAATATTTTTTTCACGTATAAAACATCTCGTTAAAAAAGAATATTTATACTTTATATTCAATATTTTAAGTATGGGGGGGGGGGGGGGGGGGGGGGGGGGGGGGGGGGGGGGGGGGGGGGGGGGGGGGGGGGGGGGGGGGGGGGGGGGGGGGGGGGGGGGGGGGGG
>JAEWXD010000015.1 GCA_023396045.1 Bacillota bacterium
CTTATAGCCTGCTGCAACATACCCTCTGGTCGATTCAGGATCCGGCGCCTTCTCCGCTACATACTCATAACCCTTGAACTCCGCCTTTCCGGCTGCTATAAACTTATTAGTTGCCACATCTCCTGTTAGCGTATACTTTGCAAGTTCAACAGGCGGTTCGTCGATCGTCACATAGCGGGTTACATGCTGCGCTTTCAGAGTGGGAACATCTATGCCTAATTCGTTAAATCCTCCCCCTGTTCTGCTGGTTACAAGATCATAGACTACCGTATCCGTATCTCCTCCGCCCTGACCATTTACTACGCGCAGTTGGTTGCCTGCCAAATACTGAATGGTATAGACATATTTGTCAGTCTTCAGCTGATCGAATTGGATTGTCTGCCCCGGAGTTACCTGCTTGGTTTCTAAAACGGCACCTGCCTTCTTATCTACCAAGCTGATAAAAACAGTATTATCTGCTCCTGTTTTATCAACGGAATAGGACAAGTAATAGTCCGTATTCATGTCACCGTTATAACCATTTCCGTTATAATCAAGCTTTTGAACTAAAAAAGTCACTCTTGAAGCATTCGCCGCATGATTGTATTCAGTCGGAACAGGTGGTACATCCTGGGCAATGCTTGCACTTTTTGCAGCAGCATCCTTGTTCAGTACCTCTTCATTTTCAGTCCACACTCCTGCTGCATAGGCTGTCATTTGTCCCAAAAGCATCACCGCACAGAGAACCAGTGTCAGTAGATTTCTTATGTGTCTGCTTTTCTTTGATGTAAGTTTTGGCTTCGTTTCGTTTTTTTTCATATTACATCTCCTTTTCTTATTTTCCCACTCAGAAATAGGTCGCATCTCTTTTCGGAAGATCTGCAAGTTTTCCGAAAAAATGACATGAGACTATTGTCAACCCTGTAACTATCCACAACCCAACTGTAAATGAATAAACTAGCCAAGATTTACATGTCATACAATTTTGGTTCAATGGAGTTTAAATATCAAACAAGAGCTCATATAGTAAAGTGAATCAAAAAGATGTTCGCAAGACTTTAGTGGTATTTAAATTATACTTGTTCTTCACGAATTATACAAGAGGGTTTCATCCATTTTTAAACGATTTTTCTCAGTTATATCATTCACTCTTTGCTTCATGATATCCTGTAACAGAAAATCTAGTGCTATAACCCTTTTTCTTAGTAATGGTATTTCATTATTTAACAATCTCATCATAGTTCCTCCCTAATCAACCTATAGACTTTATAAACACCATCATAGGATAGGATATACTCCTCTGCCGAGTAGTTTTCTTCCTCTAATTCTGCCATTAACAGATGTCCTATCGTGTCTGCAAGTTCATTGGTATTTTCTATGCCAAAGCATCTTATGAGATTCGCTTGCGGATCAAGGTCAATGACGAATACTTTTTTGCCGAGTTCTTTTAATGAATACACAAGGTTTAATGTTGTCGTTGTTTTACCAACTCCATCTTTTCAATTGGCAACGGTGATAATTTCTGCCGTAGTATGCCACCTTCTTCTCTATACAGAGATTTCATTTATGCTATACTTTTATACAAATTTTGAATATAAAAAATAATGACAGTTTATCCAGCATCAAAGTTTAAAAGTTTTGTGGAAGCCTTTAACCCTTGATTTTTTTTGGATTTATTGTACTGTCATCATTATAGCATTATCCCTTGCACCATTTTCACCAAGCAAAGCCATCACTTCACCTGAACGAAGTTCAAAATCCACATTATCTAATGCTTTCACACCCGGAAAAGTTTTATACACGCCCCGCATTTTTTCTTAGTGCTTCGTTCAAATTATTCCCGGTGTTATTTATTAAGTTTTAGCACATGAATACTAAAAAATCTCTATGTATATATTTCCAACAAAATTGATCTATAAAACGTATAGAGCCATTATTGCATTTTTTTCTGCGCCTTGATAGCGGTTCCTTTATCATCCATGCTGCGCTCTCTACGGTATTGATGGGGGCTTTTCAAATAATACATTTTAAATTGTTTGGCAAAATAGCTGGGGGTAGAAAAACCACAGGCTTCGCTTACTTCTGCAATGCCCATTTGTTTTTGCTTGTGCAAGAGGTCTGCACTTTGCATGAGCCGGTAGCGCAAAAGATATTGTATAGGTGATTCCTTAATACTGCGCTGAAAGCAACGCAAGCACTCTCTTTCCCCAACATTGGCGGCCTGGGCAATTTGTTTTAAATATATGTTTTCTTTATAGTTGCTATGAATAAAGGCAAGCATTTGCTCCAAACGCTCTGCGTCTTGGCTTTGAAAGACCTTGGGCAACACATACTCATTTTTGGAAATAATTTCTAACATTACTTTAGAAAGCGCATAGCGCACCTCATACTCATAAGCAAACGGCTTTTCTTGCATGGCAGTATAGGCTTGTAAAAAATTTACAAACATATTGCCTTGGTTTTGCTCAAACACCAAGGCTTGCATTTGGTTGCTTTGCAAAAAAGGCTCTATATATTTGCCAAATACCAATTGCTTTTCGCCTATGATTTGAGAAGAAAAAACAATGGAGTTGAACATAAACTCGCCCTCTGCTTCTGCATAATGGGGTACATTGCGGTTGATAAATACCAATTGACCCGCACGTACGCTCTGCTCCCAAAAGGGCAAACGCAAAAGCATGGTGCCTTGTTTTACCAAAAGTAATTCCATTTCTTCATGCCAATGCCAAGGTATGCACTCTTTACGGTTTTGACTAATGGCAGAACTATAAGAAGCACAAGGGAACTCTGCCGTGCCATGATACTTTTTTTCTCTTTGAATTTTTTGCATTTGTATTGCATATTGCAATGGTGCTTGGTTGGTTTGCACAGTGTTCCCTCCTTTTGTCTGTATAATTATAGTATACGGCAAAAATTTGCTTGTTTCAATATAAATTAGTCTATATAATAATAGTGTTTACATATAAAAGGAGTAATTAAGTGACACATATACTTTTGGCAATTATATATCTCGCCTTTATCAGTCTTGGGCTACCCGATGCTTTGCTCGGCTCGTCTTGGCCCACCATGCACCAAGAATTCGCTGTACCCCTTTCGTATGCAGGTGGTATATCCTTTATTATTGCACTGGGCACCATATTCAGCAGCTTACAAAGCGATAGACTTACACGCAAGCTTGGTACTTCTTGGCTTACAGCACTCAGTGTTGCCACCACAGCGATTGCACTGTTTGGTTTTTCTATTTCCCACAGCTATATTGCACTCTGTCTTTGGGCCATCCCCTATGGCTTGGGTGCAGGCAGTGTAGATGCCTCTTTAAACAACTATGTAGCCTTGCACTATGAAAGCAAGCATATGAGTTGGTTGCATATGATGTGGGGTGTTGGCGCCTCCATCGGCCCTTATATTTTAGGTTATGTACTAACACGTGGTTTTACTTGGAATATGGGCTATAGAAGCATAGGCTTTATACAAATTGTGCTTACCGTTGCATTGTTCGCAAGCTTGCCTCTTTGGAAAGGCCAAAAACCAAACCAACAGGCAGAAGAAAACAAAAGCACCAAGCCGCTTTCTTTAAAAGAAGTTTTGACTTTACCCGGTGCAAAAGCAGTTATGTTATACTTTTTCGGCTATTGCGCTATAGAACAAACCGTTATTCTATGGGCAAGCAGTTACCTAAACGGACTAAAAGGAATTGAGCCTGCTACCGCCGCTTTCTATGCCGGACTTTTTTACATCGGCATTACCGTTGGCAGAGGTATCTCCGGCTTTGTAACCATGAAACTCAACGATGACCAAATGATGAAGCTTGGCAAATGCATTATTGTCGTTGGTATTGTGCTACTGTTCTTGCCTTTGGGCAATATACTTACACTTATTGGGCTACTGCTCATTGGCCTTGGTTGTGCGCCCATTTACCCCAGTGTAATTCACTCTACCCCTGCACATTTTGGGGCAGACAAAAGCCATGCGGTAATTGGTGTACAAATGGCAAGCGCCTACCTTGGTACACTCATTATGCCACCGCTTTTTGGGCTGATTGCCAATAACTTAGGTTTGGTTTGGTTGCCCGTATATATTATGGCCATTGTTGTGATGATGTTTGTAATGCATAAGCAATTGATTATTAGAACCAGTAAATAATGACATATAAAAAGAACTTCCGTATGGAAGTTCTTTTTATATGTATCACTACTTCACAGCACCATCTACCATGCCCTTCATGATATAACGTTGGGCAAAGATAAACAATACAATAATGGGCAACATTGCGAGCAATGCGCTGGTTAAAATTAAGTCCCATTGTTTTACGAAGGCACCAACAAAGGCAGTAACAGCCAGTGGCAAAGTTTGAATATTGCCACGCGGGCCCAAAAGCAAGAGGGGCAAGAGATAGTCGTTCCAAATCCAAATACCATTTAAAATAAGCACGGTTACAACAACAGGCATAAGCAATGGATATATGATGGAGAAAAATATTCTTGGTTGTGAGCAGCCGTCTATAGTGGCGGCTTCTTCCAAAGAAAGTGGTACGTTTTTAATAAAGCCGGTTAAAATAAAAATCGAGAGTGGCACACCAAAGCCTAAGTAGGCGAAGTATATACCCGGGTAGCTGCTTAATAGCCTAATACCGGTAGCATCGCCTACCATTTTAAACCACTGTACCAAGGGGAACATAACCACTTGGAAGGGAATAACCATGGCAGAAACAAACATCATATACACAAAGGTACTCCAACGCGTTTTGTTTCTGGTAATAACCCAGGCTGCCATAGAAGCAAACAGTACAATGATAGCCAAGCTGCCTACGGTAATAAATAAGGAATCAAAGAAGGCGCCGATATAGTCTGTGGTTGGGTTATTAAATATTCTAAGTACGTTATCTGAAATCTGACCAAAGAAATTGCCTGGCATGCTTAGTGCAGAGCGCATGATATCGCCACTATTTTTACCACTATTTAAAATAACCATGCCAAACGGTATCATAAACAGCAAGAAGAGAAGTATAGTAAGAACTTCTAAAACAAGAAGTTTACGCTTTTCTTTAGAGATTTTGGCTTGTTCTGTATTTTGCATTATGCTTCAATCTCCTTTCTTCTGCTGATACTTACTTGGATAAGGGAGAATGCTACCAACATAATAAAGAATACAACAGCCTTGGCTTGTGCAATTGCCATAAGGTTTTTACTGTTGGCAGTGTTAAAAATGTCCATAGCAAGCAATTGGCTACCCTTAATAATTTCGCCCGCAAAGCGCACGGCAGGGCCACCATTGGTTAAGGTAAAGTTCATATCATATTGTTTAAAACTATTGGTTAAGGTTAAAAACAACGTAATGGTGAATGAGTTTGCCATCATAGGAATTAAAATTCTACGCAAACGCACAAAATAAGTTGCACCATCTACTGCTGCAGCTTCCATAACATCGTCTGGAATACCTTGAATGGCTGCAACATATATCATCATAATATAGCCGGAATATTGCCAAGTATTTACAATGCTCATTGCCCAAATGGCATTGTTGGAATTGGTAAGCAAGCTTTTTGCAGCAAATACTGTGGTAAACAAATTATTAAACATAAATTGCCAAATATAACCCAGTACAATACCACCGATTAGGTTAGGAACAAAAAAACCTGCTCTGTAAAAGTTTTTAAACTTCAATTTGCTTGTGCCAAGTAGCGCCAAGCCGAAACCGACGATATTTACAAGCACAACATTGATGATGGTGTATTTTAATGTAATAAGGAAAGAATATTGAAATTGCTTTTCACCGAACATAGCGGGGTAATTTGAAAGGCCAACAAAGTTTACCTGGTTGTTAATGCCATTCCAGTCTGTAAGGGAATAGTAAATACCAAGCACAAAGGGCACAATGATAACCATTACAAATGCAAATACCGCCGGAAACAGAAAAACAGCATCCCAAATTTTGCTTCTTTTCATGCTTGCACCGTCCTTCTAAAATAAAATGGAAAAAAAGGGAGGCATAATGCCTCCCTCAAAATTGATTATTTTTTCAATAATTCAGGCATTTGAGCAACTGCATCAGTTAAGTCTTTAGCAAGAGCATCAACGTCTACTTCTTGTGGGTTTTGTGCATACAAGTCCATGATAGGCCCAATTATATTCATACCAAAGCCGTCTGGTTGTTCGCCAAAGTGCCAGCTATGGTTGCCGCCGCGAGCGTTCTTTTCCATTAAGTCTAAACTTAATTTGCCTGCCGGTTTAGCTTCAATACCACTGAATGCAGGAACCATACCGGCCTTGTTAACCATGAAGTCTTGACCTTCTTCAGTTAATACCAAGCTATCTAAGAAATCTTTAGCAGCTTGAATTTCTTCCTGTGTACCGGTGTTTGTTACTAAGTACCAGCTTGGTGGATTGAGTTGGATACCGTTATCTTCGGCAGATAGGAATGCGTGAGGAGCAAAGCCCATTTCAAAATCTGCACCCAATTGAGCCATGTTAGGATCAATCCAGTTGCCTTGTAATACGAAAGCTACTTTTTGTTCTGCAAAAGGAGTAATTTGTGCATTGTAGTCACCGTTTTGAAGTACATCCGGGTTTGCATATTTGAAAAGTAAAGCAACATATTCTGCAAATTCATGCATACGAGCTTCGTCTACTTTACCTTCGTTTTTAGCCATGTCGATGTAGGTTCTGTCGCCAAATGGTAGGCCGGCGCTGAAGTAAGAACTCCAAACGTGTTGGCCCATGCTCCACCACATACCACCAGCGATAGAGCCGGCAGCAGAAAGAACATAGTCAATACCAAGTTCAGCTTTCTTTTCTTCTAAGGTTGCAAAAGCTTTTTCTAAGTTAGCACGGCTATTTAGTGTAGCAGGGTCAATACCGGCTTTTTCTAAAATAGCTTTGTTATAAGCCAAGCCATAACCTTCAATAGCTACAGGGAAACCAACTACGTGGCCTTCTGCATCTTTGTAAGCAAGTTCTGTTCTTTCAACAAACTTAGCGTCATCTAAAGTAACAATATAGTCTTTCCAGATATTATAACCGGCTTCACCTTCAATTTGAATAATGTGTGGTAATTCGCCAGCTTGTTGTTTGGATTTTAATACAGAACCGTAGTCTGCACCGCCACCCAAAGATTCTACTGTAACTTTAACACCAGTTTTTTCTGCATATGTGTTTGCATATTCTTGTAATGCTGGGTCAATTTCAATTTTTAAACCGAAAAATTTAATATTGGTTTCAGCCATAGCACTTGTCATGCCCAAAACGAGAGCCAATGCAAGAACTAAAGAAAGTAGTTTTTTCATTAAACTATACCTCCGTTGTATTTTGTAGGGCTATACCCTAATATATTTTTATGGTAGCACATAAGTGATATATTATCAATATAAAAAAATGTAATTTTTAAGACAATTTTCAAAGAAAAATCCCAATAATATAAAAAATACAGTACTTTTTCAGCCCAGAATTTTTAATTGCGCGCAATTAAAAGAAGCTGTTTGCAAGTCTGATTTGCATATTTTATTTTTGTATTTACTTTATTATATGTGGTGTATTACATGTGCAAAATGCCTATTTAGCTTTTGTTAAAAGCTTTTATAAAAGATTTTTATAAATAAATTTCAAACAGAAATCTTGGCTTACACATTTCTTTTATAAAGCACGAATATATGAGTACAATTGTATAAAAAGATGTCGTAATTTTTGCATATTTAATATAAATCATATAAAAAAATCCATTTTCATGGTATATATGGCTGATAATATAGCCACATATCTGAAAATGGATTTGTTATTTATTGCTGTTGCAAAAGCTTGGCGGGAGTACCACCGGTTCTTGGTATATCTACTTGCCTTGTAGATTCATCAATATGGCACAATACATGATAAATTGGTAAGCCTTGGGCAACAAATTTACTTTCGTAAGCCGTTTTGATATTGCTGCCAATTTCCTTATGAAAATCATAGCTGATACGTACGGGTGTAAAGGCAGAAAATGCAATTTCTTCTAAAGTAAACTCAAACAGATTTAAGTTATCGGTTTTCATATACAAGAAAGCTTCCGGCTTTAAAAATTGCTCATAATTTTTTAAAAAAGTGCGATAGGTAAGACGCCTTGCATAATGTTTACTTTTGGGCCACGGGTCGCTAAACTGCAAATACATACCGTCAAAGCGTACATCTTGAATAATATCCAAGGAGCGTTCTGCAAGGTTGTTGATAAAGAATACATTGCTTACACCATATTCCTCTATTTTCTTAATAGAACGAGCCACACAAACAGTATCTTTTTCAAAGCCTATATATACGTTTTCCGGGTTTTGCAGCCCCATTTGGCATAAAAATTCACCATGGCCTGAGCCAATTTCTATAAAAGCCAAGTGCCCGGCAATCACTTCTTGTAAATGTGCATTACTGCGTATATAAAACTGATCTTCTTGTTCTAAAAAGGGTGCTACCCATTTTCTTTTTCTAACTCTCATGTATATCCTCTGTTTTTTGTAATTTATGTATTCTTTTGCTGAGCAAAAATGTAGAATGGCGCAAAGCATCTAACAGCGGTACTAAGAACATGGCCACAAAGCCACCGGTAAAACCGTTGTTATACAGGTTAAAGCCACCATGTAAATAACCCATGCTCTGCACGATACTCACATGGAAAAAGCCTGCCAGCATGCCGGCGATCCATCCATATACACCGGCGATAGGCGCAAGATTAGTGGCAAACAATATGCTAAGTACTGCCGGGGTAGTATATAAATCCTCTGCATTTATACTATATGCAAGCACACAGCCCAGCATAATAGACCATACATTTCTTAAGTTTTTACCAAAACTGCCAAAACCAACCGCCGCAAAGATGGAACCTACAATAGGGCCATTGAGCGGCAAATGAAGCACCAATACAAAGCTGGTAAAAAGTATGCCTAAGCTACCCATATTCATAAAACTAATACCATAACCAAAC
>JAEWXD010000038.1 GCA_023396045.1 Bacillota bacterium
ATACATACTACTTCTTCTATGCCAGCTTGTACGGCATCGTAAATAGAATAATCTAATATAATATTTCCTTCATTATCTACGGGATCAATTTGTTTTAATCCACCATAACGGCTACCCATACCTGCAGCCATAATTAACAAAATCGGTTTTTTCATAAATCAGCCTTTCACACCGCCGCCTGTAACACCGGCAATGATTTTTTCAGATAGGAATATGTATAAAATAAATGTAGGTAAGAATACAATAATTACACCGGCAAATAACCCTGCCCAGTCGCCTGTGGTTTTCATAGCGCTGATAATGTTGTATAAGCCAACAGCAACAGGTCTTTGTTTATCACCGCTTGCAAAAATTAAAGACATAAAGTATTCATTCCAAATATTAATAAAGTTAAATATAGAAACAGTAATAATACCGGGTTGGGCAAGCGGCAACATAATGCGCCAAAATGTCATAATCGGGCTGCAACCGTCAATGGCAGCTGCCTCTTCATAAGAACGAGATAAGTTGCTAAAGAATGTAAGCAAGAAAATCGTTGTGTATGGTACATTGATACCAACATATAAAAATATCAATAATAAACGAATGGTAATATCTTGGTTTAACAATTGTAAGTAGGTTACGCTACCAAATAATGGCAAAATAATCATTACCACCGGCACACCCATTGCTGCCACAAAGCCACTTTGAATGGTTTTGTTCAGCTTAAATTTAAAACGCGATAGAGCATAGGCGGCAGGAGAAGCAATTAAAACCAATAACAATGTAGATACAACGGAATATATCAATGAGTTTGTAAAAAATACAGATACATTGCTTGTTTTCCATGCTTTTACATAGTTTTCAAAATGCAAACCGGTAGGCAAGCGTAAGGTTTGGCCCTTAAATATTTCTCTGGTTGTTGCAAAGCTGGCCATCAGTATCCAGCCCACCAAGATAAAGGTAAACGCAACCCATAATATCAAAATAATATAGGCTGGGCTTAAACTCAATTCTTTGCGCCAATTCACTTTTTCTACAAGTTGTTTTCGTTTTTGCATGTGTCGCCTCCTTAGAATTCAAGCTCATCATCTTTGATAAGCAAATTGGTAATGGTAAATATTGCTACTACAATTAAAGCAAGCAGAACGCCAACTGCAGAGGCTACACCATAGAATCGTTCGGTAACTACCATAGAGCCACCAAAGGCTTGCATATACATGTATACCATGGGGGTAATAACTTGCCTGCTTACATTTACAGAGGAGAACAATTGGCTCCAAATAAAGAAACCTGCGCTGGTAATAGACCACATGGTTATATTGGTTTTAAATACACCTTTTAGTAATGGCAAAGTAATGTAGAAAAATTGTTTGGGTTTAGTTGCGCCATCTAATGTAGAGGCTTCATAGAAATCTTGAGGTATTTTTTCAATACCGCTGGAGAAAATGAGCATGTGGTAGCCAACCATACCAAAGCAATATGCAAATAGCAATGCCCAAAATAAATTTTCAGGGCTTGTCCACTGAATTTTTGCCATAGTTTCCCAACCAATGGTTTTAAAAAAGCCGGTAAGCAAACCGAATTTGGTATTAAATACATATTGTTGCCACATGGTTGCAAGTGCAACTGCACTAATAATGTTTGGCATATATATAACAGCCCTAAAGAATTTTTTAAAACGAATGCCACTGTTTAGAAATACTGCAAAAAGCAGTGCTAAACCCATAACAACAATACCGCCAATAGCCCAAATACGAAAAATATTCCACATAGAATCCTGGAACAGTTGGGTTTTAATTAAGGTTTTAAAATTATCCAAACCAACGAATTCCCAAGAAGCATAAGCAGCTGTTACATTTTCTACTTTGTGCAAGCTCATCAATGCAGTGCGTATAATGGGGTATACAAATATGAGTACAAAAAAGATAAGTGCCGGTGTTAAAAATGCAACCAGCATACCTGTGTGTTTTTTCATGTTTCCTCCATAATTCAGGCGATAGAAAAATCAATACATTTATTATTGATTTTATGTAGCGTCTGAACATTATTGTTAGAGGGAGCAACCCTAAGAATTGCTCCCTCTAAACTAAGTTGCATTATTTTGCTGCTGCTTCTAAAGCTGCTACAAATTCTTCAGCTGTTGCTGTACCGCCAAACAATTTTTGTACTTGTTCGCGAATAATAGGTGCCATATCATTGTTTGCCAATAAACCGGCGCCCCAGCTATAACGTTTGCTAATTTGTGGGAACATAACTTTAACGTCAGCCAATTGTGCAGGCCATTCTTCTACTTCAGTAGAAGCAGGGATGCCCAAGGATTCTTGAGAAAGCATAGCATCAAATTCACCTTTGGTGATGTATTTGATAATTTCAAATGCTTCTTCGGCTACTTTAGAATCTTTGTTAATTGCTAATACTTGTGCGCCAAAGTTAGCGGCTTCAATACCATCTACGCCGCCTTCTACTGCAGGATATGCAGCAGCGCCCCATTGGAATTCTTCGCCGGCCAAATCGCGAATTTCGTTTGGTAGCCAAGAACCGTTAAGGTACATAGCAGCTTCACCTAAAGCAAATTCGCCGTTTTGGTTGGTTGGCCATACTGCAGATGCAATACTTGCAGAGAATAAGCCTTTTTTAGCCAATTCTTCAAAATCTTGTGCAGCTTTTAATACTTCTGGTGTTTCTGCCCATAGGCCTTCGTTAACTACTTTAATAACGCCTTCTTCACCTAAGTATCTGGCCAATTGGTAACCATAGAGAATTTCAATGTAAGCATCATCGGCTGTTAAAGGTGTAACGCCGGATTCTTTGATTTTTTCAAGAGCAGCTACAAATTCAGGCCATGTAGCAGGAATTGCTTCTACGCCAGCATTTTTCACCAATTCTTTGTTGTAGAAAAGGTTGAAAATAAATGGTTGGTAAGGAATGCTCTTTAATTCGCCGCCTGCAACGTTGCGAACTGCGCTCATCAAAGCAGCGTTTGCTGTTTCTTCATAGTTTGCAGCTTTGCTTAATTCTTCTAAGTTCATTAAGTATTTGCTCCAAGTACCATTTACACGGTCAATGTCTTCGTCAAATAAGTCAACTTGTTGGCCGGCAGAAAGAGCTGGTTCCAAACCTTGACGTTGGCCATCACGGCCTTTGAATTGTAAGTCAACTTCGTTGCCTGTAGCTGCTACATAAGCATCAACTGCTTTTTGAATTACTTGGCCTTGTGGTTCAGCTGCGTTCCACATGCTCCAGTATACGATTTTTTTGCCTTCAGCAAAGGAAATAGTAGCACTTAAGCTTAATACCATTGCCAATACCAATGCGATAGATAACAATTTTTTCATCTGTTAATCCTCCGTTTTTTATTGTTGTTTTATAACAACTTTTATCCATATATTACATTATTTTTAGTGAATAGTAAAGTCTAAATATTCCGCAAAATTAGTAATATGTTCCGCAAAATACAACTAAATTTGTTAAAAAATATTGAAATTACTTATAATATATATATAATTGTATTCAAAGGTGGTGGAAATATGTTTAACCCGAAGGGATATAAAAAATTAGCAAAATTGATGGATAATCTCTATATATGCAGTGGTGTAAAATTTGCCCTTATGGCAGATAACTCTATAGAATATTATACATCTTCCTTTAAAACAGACTTTTGCAGTTTAATTCAACAGCATCCCGTTGGCA
Organism: Bacillota bacterium; assembly: GCA_023396045.1. Taxonomy (GTDB): domain Bacteria; phylum Bacillota; class Clostridia; order Christensenellales; family Aristaeellaceae; genus JAAZPT01. Next base: position 3,673 of record JAEWXD010000038.1, read on the forward strand.
TAAATAAATGTAAACATTGTGATAAACAATATATTGATATCGTGAAAAAACAGAAAAAAGCCATAGTGTATCGTTGCCATGCAGGTATTATCGAAGTTGCGGTTCCGGTGTTGGAAGATGGAAAAGTTGTTTCTACTATATTATTTGGCCAAATTTTAGACGATACGCATAGAGAAGTGCAATGGTCAAGAACAGAAAAATTACTTAGCTGGGTAGAAGATCTTACAGAATTTAAAAATGCATTTATGCGTTTAAAACGTTTAAATTCCCGCCAAATTTCTGCATATCAGGAAATTGTAGATAGCTGTATTAGCGAAGTGCGCTTAAGCAACATTGTAGAAGGTTTGCAAACAGATGATTTTGTAAAGTTAGAGAGCTTTATACAATCCCATTATGCACAAGACGATATATTAAGCAAAGCTTGTTCCACTTTAGGTTGGGGTAAAACTAAAATCTATAATATGTGTAAAGAACATTATCAATTGAGCTTTGGCAAAGTGGTGCTACAAAAACGTTTATACGAAGCAGCGAATTTAATTTGCAGTACAAATCTTCCCATTTACTATATAGCAGAAATTGTTGGTGTTAAAGATTTTAATTATTTTACGAAGTTATTTAAAGCGCAATTTGGTCTTAGCCCTCGTGCATATAAAAAACAACAACTATAAAAATTCATATAAAAACATTGCATTAAATATATAGTTTTTTCAGAAAAATCAAACTTTTTTCCTTGTTTTATTATAAATTTAGCTTGTTATTGCAAAAAAATATAAAAAATATACAATTTAATTCGTTTTTATATTGCTAAATTCAAATCTATCGTTTACAATGTAGGTACCTAAAAATATTCATATTATTTCTAAAGGAGAACTTAAGGTGCGTAAACAAAATAAGGATGTTTTAATTGCTGGCCTTATGCTATTTGCAATGTTTCTTGGTGCGGGGAATGTTATTTTTCCACCCTATGTAGGTGTACAAACAGGAAGCCGTTGGTTGCTGGCAGCCGTAGGCTTTTTAGTTACAGGTGCAGGTTTACCATTAATTGGTATACTTTCTGTTAGTAAAACTGGTGGCGAAGCCGATGGTATGTGCCAGCGTGCATGGCCGGTTTTAGGCAAAATCCTTAATGTAACCATTTTGTTAATGATTGGGCCTTTGTTTGCTATTCCTCGTACAGCTGCAACCACTTGTGAAATGAGTGTATTGCCGTTTTTACCGGTGGGTGTAAATACAAAAATTGTTTTTGTTGTCGTATCTGCCATTTTCTTTTTATTAACTTACTTTTTAACGCGATCCAGTTCTGAAGGTTTAGATAAAATTGGCAGTATTTTATCTCCGCTCTTAATAATATTTTTATTTATTACCATCATCATTAGTATTGTAAAACCAATTGGCAGCCCTGTAAATGGTAAAGTCACAGAAAATCTTTTTTATTATGGTGTTATTAATGGTTACCAAACAATGGATGGTATCGGCTCTATTGTAATGGGTGGCGCAGTAGCTTTCTTTATTCAAAAGAAAGGTTATAATAAGGAAGAAACGATTTCCATGTTACCTAAGAGTGCACTTATTGCCGGTATTTTATTGGGCTGCGTGTACCTTGGTTATGTTTGGATTGGTGCTTCTGGTAGCGCAAACTTAATGAATTTTACAGATAGAACACAAATGCTAAGCCATGCATCTTATATGGTAGCAGGTCCATTTGGAAAAATTCTGTTAGCTTTAATTATTTTCTTTGCTTGTTTAACTACTTCTTCTGGTTTGGTAATTACTTTCTCAGAATATTTTGCTGGCCTCAGTAAAGGCAAAATTAGCAGAAAAAATATTACGCTAATTGCTATCATATTTAGTTTTGTTATTTCTTTGGTTGGGGTAGAGGGTATTATTAAACTATCTGTGCCTGTACTTGAAATCATTTATCCATTGGTTGTAACATTGATTATTTTAAACTTATTTACCAACCAAATTAAGTCGGATTATGCTTTCCGTGGCGCTATGATTGGTGTTATCATTTTACTGCCTGCTTTTGCGTTAAAGTATATTCCATTTACAGCAGATTTTGTGAATGACTTATTGTCTAAATGTCCGCTTGGCAAACAAGGCTTTGCATATATTCCGTTTGCTGTTGGCGGTTTTATAGTAGGCTATATAGTAGATAAAATAAAAAAACAAAAATAAGTAAAAAATTGTGAAAAAATAGTGTATTATTTATCAAAGTATGCTATAATTATAAATGAATTTATAGAAGTATTAAGATGCTGGGCGGGAGAGAGCAGAAATAGCCGCCGAAGATGTAAGTAATTGGGATTAGTCACCTTGTTATGAAACTTTCAGGCAAAAGGACCGGCAGTGGAATACACTCTGAAAAGCGTACGCACCGAAGGAGCAATATGCATAGCATAGAATCTCTCAGGTTTATGACAGGGGAAGACTACTCATTTTATTTGTGTTGTCATTCCCTTTTTATTATGGAGTTATCGTGAAAAAGATTTTAATTACCAATAACAAAGATGTTGTTGCGCAAGAATATAAAAATTGCCAAATACAATATTTTGAAAAAACTTTGATGCAAATGCTATATCATGCGCGTGATATGGTGCATTGCGGGCATGTGCTTTTATCTCACCCTTTGTGTGGTAGTTTAAAACCAAACGAAACACCTTACAAAAGCATTTTACTCAGTGAAGCAAAAAAAACTTCTATAGACCATTTTTCTTTGGAAATTATGGAAAGTGCTATTAAAAAAGCGGAGAATTTTCCGCCAAAACCCAGGCATATTACCGAAAAAAATCATCAAGATTTTCGCTTGATTGATAAATGCCTGATTGAATCTGCTTTAAACAGCGATGTTTAAAAATATATTTTAGGAGGACTTGCCTTTGAAACTGGAATTGGGTTATATCAATATTAGCAATATTGAGTTTGCTCAAGAAAGTTGTGTTAAAGATGGCACTTTGTATGTAGATACAGCCGCTTTAAAACAAATCGTTCTTGAAGACGAATCTATTGCCGATGTTGCATTTGAAATCGCAAAACCTGGCGAATCTGTGCGTATTACTCCCGTGAAAGACGTTATCCAACCACGCGTTAAAGTAAGTGGTAACGGTGGCGTATTCCCTGGCGTAATTAGCAAAGTAGACACTGTCGGTGAAGGCAGAACCCACGTATTACGTGGTATGGCTGTTATTACAGCTGGTAAAATCGTTGGCTTCCAAGAAGGTATTATTGATATGTCTGGCCCTGGCGCAGACTATACACCTTTCTCTCAGCTCAACAACTTAGTAGTAGTTTGTACACCAAAAGAAGGTATCGTTTCCCACGAATATGAACGCGCAGTTCGTATGGTTGGTTTGAAAGTTGCTACCGCAATTGGTGAACTTGCAAGAGAACTCACCCCTGATGAAGTAGAAACTTTCGAAACCAAAGGTTTGAAAGATAGTATGGCAGAATATCCAAATCTTCCACGCGTTGCTTATGTTCAAATGCTTCAAAGTCAAGGCTTGTTGCACGACACATATGTATACGGCGTAGATGCTAAGAAAATCTTACCTACTATGCTCTACCCAACAGAAATTTTTGATGGTGCCATTATCAGCGGTAACTGCGTTTCCGCATGTGATAAAAACACTACCTATCACCATCTCAACAACCCAGTAATTCATGACCTTTACAAAGCACATGGCAAAACCTTGAACTTTGTTGGTATGATTATTACTAACGAAAACGTTTACTTGGCAGACAAACAAAGAAGTAGCGATGCTACTGCAAAACTTTGTGAATTCTTACAATTAGACGGTGCTATCGTATCTCAAGAAGGTTTTGGTAACCCAGATACCGACTTAATTATGAACTGCACAAAAATTGAGAAAAAAGGCATCAAAACTGTAATTATTACAGACGAATATGCTGGTCAAGACGGCAAGAGCCAATCTTTGGCAGATGCTGATCCGCTTGCAACAGCTGTAGTTACAGGTGGTAACGCCAACCAAGTAATCACTTTACCTAAAATGGATAAAGTAATTGGTATGACAGATTACATCGATGTAATTGCTGGTTCCCACGCTGGATCTTTGGCAGCAGATGGTACCATCACAGCAGAATTGCAAGTTATTACCGGCGCAACAAACGAACTTGGCTTTAATAAGTTAAGCGCAAGATAGGAGGATACAATGGCTAAATTAAGAGTTATGCATTATATCAACCAATTCTTTGCTAACGTTGGTGGCGAAGAAATGGCACATATCGCTGCATACAAACAAGAAGGCGTTATTGGTCCTGGTCTTGCATTAAACGCAGCCTTGGGTCAAGAAGCAGAAATTGTTTCCACAATCGTTTGCGGCGACTCATATTTTAACGAACATCTGGAAGAAGCTAAAAAAGTTATCTTAGGCTTTGTAGCAGAAGAAAAACCAGATCTATTTATCGCAGGCCCTGCATTTAACGCCGGTCGTTATGGTGTAGCTTGTGGTACTATCTGTGCAGAAGTACAAAAAATGGGTATTCCGGTAGTAACTGGTATGTATGTAGAAAACCCTGGCGCAGATATGTTTAAAAAGGAAGTTTATGTAATTTCCACCAAAAACAACGCAGCTGGTATGAGAGACGCCGCTCCAAAAATGGCAAAATTAGGTCTCAAACTTGCTAAAGGCGAAACAATTGGTGCATCTGCAGTAGAAGGTTATATGCCCAATGGCGTTCGTGTTAACTTCTTTGAAAGCGAACGTGGTGCTACCCGTGCCGTAAAAATGCTTGTTAACAAATTGGCAGGCCGTGAATTCGTAACAGAATATCCAATGCCAAGCTTTGACAGAGTAGATCCAATGCCTGCAGTAAAAGACATTACCAAGGCTAAAATTGCTATCGTTACCTCTGGTGGTATTGTTCCTAAAAACAACCCAGATAGAATTGAAAGCTCCAGTGCTTCTAAATTCGGTAAATACGATATTGATGGTTTAGCTGACTTAACAGCAGAAACACACGAAACCGCTCACGGTGGTTACGATCCTACTTATGCCAATGCCGATTCTGATAGAGTTATCCCGGTAGACGTTCTTCGTGCCTATGAAAAAGAAGGCAAAATCGGTGAACTATGCAGATACTTCTACTCCACAGTAGGTAACGGTACAGCAGTAGCTTCTGCACAAAAATTTGGTCGCGAAATCGCTAAGGATTTAATTGATCAAAACGTTTCCGCAGTTATACTCACCTCCACCTGAGGAACTTGCACTCGTTGCGGCGCAACGATTGTAAAAGAAATCGAAAGAGCAGGCTTGCCTGTTGTACACATGTGTACAGTAACACCTATTTCTCTAACTGTAGGTGCAAACCGTATTGTTCCAACCATCGCAATTCCTCACCCATTAGGTAACCCGGCATTGGATGCAGAAGAAGAGTACAAGATCCGTAAGCATTTGGTAGATAAAGCTCTAAACGCTTTAACTACTGAGGTAAGTGAGCAAACAATATTTGAATAAGGCGAAATGGTGATCATATGTCAGAAAAAATTTATGATGTAATCGTTTTAGGCGCAGGTCCTGCAGGTTTAACTGCAGGCCTGTACGCCGGCCGTAGCCGTCTTTCTTGCTTAATTATTGAAAAAGCACAAGACGGTGGCCAAATTTCTATTACCGACGAAATAGAAAACTATCCTGGTAGCATGCTTGAAGAAGAATCAGGCCCATCCCTCATTGCCCGTATGACGGCACAAGCTGCTCATTTTGGTGCAGAACGTGCTAAAGATACTATTATTGGTTTGGATTTATCCGAAAAAGTAAAAGTACTTATGGGCGAAAAGGCAACATACAAGGCACACACAGTCATTCTTGCCCCTGGTGCAAATCCAAGACCAATTGGTTGCCCTGGTGAAAAAGAACTTACCGGTAAAGGTGTAAGCTATTGTGCAACTTGTGATGGCTCCTTCTTTGAAGATTTAGAAATCTATGTTATCGGTGGCGGTGACAGTGCAGTAGAAGAAGCGTTATATCTCACAAAGTTCGGTCGTAAAGTTACTATCGTTCATAGAAGAGATGAATTGCGTGCTGCAAAATCCATCCAAGAAAAAGCATTTAAAAACGAGAAAATCGAATTTATGTGGAACTCTACCGTTGTAGAAGTACTTGGTGATGGTGTTGTAGAAGGTATGGTTGTTAAAAACACCCAAACCGGCGAATTAACTAAGGTTATGGCAGACGAAGAAGACGGTACATTTGGCTTGTTTGTATTCGTAGGTTTTGATCCAACCACCAAACTTTTTGAAGGTATGGTTGAAATGGAAAATGGCTACATCTTAACAGATGACAATATGAAAACCAACATCCCCGGTGTATTTGCCGCTGGCGACTGCCGTAAAAAGAGCTTGCGTCAAGTAGTTACAGCTTGTGCCGATGGCGCAATTGCAGCTATGCAAGCATTACACTATGTAGAAAACGAACTATAGGAGGCTCAACATGTTAGAAGTTAACAAAGATACTTTTCAAGCAGAAGTTAAAGAAGCAGAAGGTTATGTATATGTAGACTATTTTGGTGATGGTTGCGTACCTTGCCAAGCGTTGATGCCTTTTGTTCACAGCATGGCTGATAAATACGGCAGCCAAATGAAGTTCTGTAGCTTGAACACAACTAAAGCAAGAAGACTTGCTATTTCTGAAAAGGTTTTAGGTTTGCCGGTTATGGCTATCTATAAAGACGGTGTGAAAGTAAAAGAACTTGTAAAAGAAGAATGCACGGAACAAAATATTGAAAATTTAATAAAAGAATTTATCTAAATATGTTATAATTGAAATGGTACTTATAGTGCCAAATATTAATAGGAGGAAAGACGATAATGAGTGATATCAAGAATAAACATATCATTATCATCGGCGACCGCGACGGTATTCCTGGCCCAGCCATTGAGGAATGTGTCAAAGCTGTTGGTGGGCAAATTGAATTTGCGTCCACAGAATGCTTTGTTTGAACATCTGCTGGCGCAATGGACTTAGAAAACCAACGCAGAGTAAAAGAAATCGCCGATAAATTTGGTAACGAAAACGTTATGGTAATTTTAGGTGCTGCAGAAGGTGAAGCCTCTGGCTTAGCTGCAGAAACCGTTACAATCGGTGACCCAACTTTTGCGGGTCCATTGACAGGAGTTTCGTTGAAACTCAGTGTTTATCACATTTGTGAACCGGAAATTAAAGAACAAATCCCTGCAGATCTGTATGATGAACAGGTTGGCATGATGGAAATGGTTCTTGACGTAGATGATATTATTTCAGAAATGAATGCAGTAAGAAGTCAAATTTCCTAATGCCCAATTATGCGTATAGTAGATTCTTACTACTATACGCATTTATTTTTAAAAAATTATTGGAGGTAATACATGAATACCGTAATTTTGTCTGCAAGCTATATGTTGGTACATGCACCAGATATGGTGATACACAACGGATCGACCCAAACCACCGAAAGAATCGTAAACAAAGATTCTGAATATTTGAAACAACTTCCGGATCATTTAAGATCTTTTGAAGAATCTGTTCAATATTTACCAAACCAATGCTACATTGGTAACATTCACCCGGATCAGCTTGCACAATACGATCAACCATGGCACGATAAGCCGCTTGCAACAGCTACTCGTTATGGTAAATTTGGTCAAATTATGCCGGAAGAAGAATTCTATTTGCTCATGCACGCTTGTGATGTGTTTGAAGTAGTAGTATTAGAAAAAGAATTCGTGGCACAATACAAAGAACAATTTGCCCAAAACCCAATTATCAATGATTCAATCGTAGCTAGAATTAAAGAAGGTAAAGACCTCTCTGTAGTTCAAGACCTTGTAGAAAAAGAACACGGCGAAGGCTTATATTTCCACGATAAATTGGTTGGTGTTGTACAAAGAGGCCACGATGTAGACGTTAACTTATCTGCTCATGTATTACACGAAAACATTGTATCCAAAGCAAGCTCTGTATTGGCATTACTACAACTTGTTAAAAATGCAAATATCGATCCTGACGAAGTAAACTATGTAATAGACTGTTCTGAAGAAGCTTGTGGTGACGTTAACCAACGTGGTGGCGGTAACTTTGCTAAAGCAGCAGCAGAAATTGCCGGTTTCTCTTCTACCACCGGTTCTGACTTGCGCGGTTTCTGTGCAGCTCCATGCCATGCAACCATCAACGGTGCATCTTTGGTAAAAGCCGGTACATATAAATATGTTGCTATTACAGCTGGTGGCTGTACAGCAAAATTGGGGATGAACGGTAAAGACCATGTTAAAAAAGGCTTGCCAATTATGGAAGATATGATTGGTGCATTTGCAATTTTACTTGGTCCTAACGATGGCGTTAGCCCAGAAATCAATTTGGAAGTTGTTGGTCGTCACACAGTAGGTACCGGTTCTGCTCCTCAAGCAGTTGTTAGTTCCTTGGTTGCAGATCCACTCGAAAGAGCTGGCCTTAAAATGACTGATATTGATAAATATTCTGTAGAAATGCAAAACCCAGATATCACCAAACCAGCAGGTGCAGGTGATGTTCCAGTAGCTAACTTCAAAATGATTGCAGCTTTGGCAGTTACCAAAAAGCAAATTGAAAGAGCAGACATCAATGGCTTTATTGAAAAACATGGTATGGTTGGTTGGGCTCCTACACAAGGCCATATACCATCCGGCGTTCCTTATGTTGGCTTTGCTATTGACGATATCAAATCCGGCAAAATAAACAAAGCAGTGGTTGTTGGTAAAGGTAGCTTATTCCTTGGCAGAATGACCAACTTGTTTGACGGTGTATCTTTCCTTATTCAAGCAAACCAAGGTAAACAAGAAGAACAAAGCGTATCCGAAGAAAAAGTGAAGGAGCTTATCGCCAAAGCCATGCGTGATTTTGCCAATAGTCTTGGAGGTAATTAATATGCCAGATATTAACAAAATTATCGCTTCTACCTTTAACCAAATTGCAAATGCATTAGAAACTGGCAAACTCAGTTCTAGTAATAAAATTGCAGTTACTGGTATCGGTAGCGAATTAGGCGAAGAAAATGTTTTCCGTGGTGCGGAAATTGCCGCCAAACAAGGCATTTCTGTTGTGTACATTGGCTCTATGCAATCCAAAATTATGGAATGCAAACAAGCTACTTGTGAAGCTGATGTGCATACCATTATGAACGAACTCTTAAAAAATAAAGAAGTGCAAGGCGCTGTAACCATGCACTATCCTTTCCCAATTGGTGTTAGTACCGTTGGTAAATTAAATGCTGTTGGTACTGGTATGCCTTTCTATATGGCAACCACCACTGGCACTACTGCAACCAATCGTGTAGAAGCCATGGTTAAAAATACCATTTGCGGTATTGTTGCTGCAAAAGCAAGCGGTTTAACAAATCCCACTGTCGGTATTATGAATATCGATGGTGCTCGTGCTACCGAAGGTATTTTGAAAAAATTAAATGAGAACGGTTATCCTATCACTATGGCAACCAGTATGCGTGCCGATGGTGGTTCCGTATTGCGTGGCAACGACATTTTAAACGGCTCTGCTGATATTGTTGTATGCGATTCCTTAACCGGTAACCTTTTTATGAAAACCTTAAGTGCTTACACAACCGCTGGTAAATATGAAGTTGCTGGCTTTGGCTATGGACCCGGTATTGGCGAAGGCGTTACCGAACCTATTATGATTGTTTCCAGAGCTTCTGGCTCAATGGTAATTGCCGGTGCCATTTCTTATGCCAATGATTTATGCAATGGCAACTTTGCAAAAGTTGTTGCAGAAGAATTTGCTAAAGCTAAAAAAGCCGGTTTAAATTCCTTGCTTGACGCAATTAAAGAACCAGCCCAGCAAGCCCCGGCTGTAAAAGCTCCTCCTAAGGAAGTTTGTACAGAAGAAGTTGCCGGTATTGATGTAATGGCTTTAGAAGATGCCGTACAAGCACTTTGGGCAGAAGGCATCTATGCAGAAAGTGGCATGGGTTGCACAGGTCCATTGATTATGATGGCAGAACATAATAAAGAAAAAGCAGTAGCCATTTTAACTGCAAAAGGCTATATGCAATAATTTGGAGGAAGACTATGCAAGAACTTTTAAAATCCATTCCCAAAATGGATGTTCTTTTGAGCAATGAAAAATTACAAGGTTTATATAACGTTGCAGATATTGCTCGTGAGCAATTATCTCATCTTCGCGAACAGATTTTAAATGGAAAACTGCATAGTCTTCCACCTGTTTCCACACTTGTGGAACAGGTTTTGGAAATATACCGTAAACAAAGCACAGCTTCTTTGCGCAGTGTTATCAATGCCACAGGTATTATTGTGCATACCAATTTAGGTAGATCTTGCCTTAGTGAAAGTGCTGCACAAGCCGTATACGATATTTCTAAAAGCTATTCCACATTGGAATATGATATAGATCATAAGTGCCGGGGTTCTCGTTTGGCACATATAGAACAACAAATATTAAAATTAACCGGTGCAGAAGATGTGGCTGTGGTAAATAATAACGCATCTGCCGTATATTTAATGTTATCTGCTTTGGTAAAAAATACAGAAGTGGTTGTTTCTCGTGGCGAATTGGTGGAAATCGGTGGTTCTTTCCGTATTCCGGATATCATGGCAGAAAGTGGTGCTATTTTAAAAGAAGTAGGCACAACCAACAAAACACACCCTTATGATTATGAACGTGCCATTAATGAAAATACTGGCGGTTTACTTGCTGTGCATACCAGTAACTATCGTGTTATCGGTTTTACAGAAAGCTTGGATAGGGCAGAACTGGTAAATATTGCCCGCGAGCACAATGTACTTGCGTTAGAAGATTTAGGCAGTGGTGCTGTGCATTCCTTAGCAGAATATGGTTTGTACGATGAGCCATGCGTTATGCAAAGTTTAAAAGCCGGTATGGATGTAATTACCATTTCTGGTGATAAGCTTTTGGGTGGACCACAAGCAGGTATTTTACTTGGTAAAAAAGAATATATTCAAAAAATTAAAAAACATCCTATGATGCGTGCTTTGCGTTGTGATAAAATGACACTTGCAGCATTGTATGCCACTTTGCAAGAATATAACCAAGGTACACAGCTACAAAATATTCCAACTTTACGTATGCTTAGTGAAGATGCAAGCTGTGTTTTAAAACGCGCCAAAGATTTACGTGCAAAATGCAATGGCAATGTTGAAATTATTGAAACACAAGCCAAAGTTGGCGGCGGCTCTGCTCCGGAAAGTATTATAAAATCCTATGCTATTACTATTCCAAACATTAACGCAGAATCATTAGAAAACCATTTGCGTAATTGGGAATTGCCCATCATTGCTCGTATTACAAATGATATGCTGATTATTGACCTTAAAACGGTTTTTGAACAAGATATAGATATCATCGCGGCAGCACTCAATGCAGCTATGGAGAATATGTATGAATAACGTAATTATTGGTACTGCAGGGCACGTAGATCACGGCAAAACCAGCCTTATCAATGCCCTAACAGGTATTAATACCGATAGATTAATTGAAGAAAAAAAACGAGGCATAACCATAGAACTTGGTTTTGCCTATTTGAATTTACCCAATGGTGAAAAAGCAGGTATTATTGATGTACCGGGTCACGAAAAATTTATAAAAAATATGCTTGCCGGTGCAGGTGGTGTAGACCTTGCTTTGCTTGTTGTTGCTGCAGACGAAGGCTTTATGCCTCAAACTAAAGAGCATTTGGACATCTTGAGCCTTTTACATATACAACGTGGTATTATTGTTATCACCAAATGTGATATGGTAGATCATGAATGGTTGGAAGAAGTATATAACGATATACGTGATAACGTAAAAGGTACTTTTTTAGAAAAAGCAGAAATTGTAGAAACCTCTGCAAGCACTATGCAAGGTATCGAAGAATTACGTAATAAACTATATGATTTGGTTCTCAATAGCCCCCAAAAACCGGTACAAAAAACTTTTCGTTTGCCGGTAGACCGTGTATTTACCGTACAAGGTTTTGGCACTGTGGTTACCGGCACCTTAATCGAAGGGGAACTGCATCAAGACGCTCAAATAGAAATTTTTCCGGGGAAAATAGCTTCCAGAGTTCGTAACATTCAGGTGCATGGCGAAAGCGTAACAACAGCACATGCAGGGCAACGTGTGGCAGTGAATTTAGCCAATATTAAAAAAGATGAAATAGACCGTGGTTGTGTACTTGCAAGCCCCAATAGTATGGAAGATAGCTTTATGCTGGATACCAAACTTACCATGATTCCAAATACAACAAGACAAGTGAAAAATGGCGACACTGTTCATTTTCACCATGGCTCCAATGTATTGCTTGCAAAAGTGGTATTGTTGAGTAAAGAAGCGTTGAACGCAGGTGAGAGCGATTATGCGCAAATTCGCTTAACCGAACCTCTTGCTTTAAAAGCACAAGATCGATTTGTAATTCGTTTTTATTCTCCGCTTGAAACCATTGGCGGTGGTGTAGTTATCAACCCCATGGCTAATAAATTAAAACGCAATAAAGAAGACGTAATCAAACGCTTGGAAATACAAGAAAGCGGTGATATACACAGCCAGATTTTAAGCTTAACAGACCATGCAAGTGGCAAAATCATTAGCTTTGCTCAATTGCATAAAAATCTAACCTGTGATAAAGATGACCTTAAAGCTGCTTTAATAGATTTAGAAAATAATCAGCAAATCATTATTTGTGACGAAGAATATTATATTTCTTTGGATGGTATTGCGTATTATACACAAAGACTGGAACAAAATATTTTACAATTTCAAACACAAAATAAGCTCTTGCCGGGTATGAAAAAACATGATGCCAGATTGCAATTGTTTGGAAATGTTAAGAACGCTGTATCTCTTACCATTATGGAAAAAGTTTTAGAAAACTCCATTTTTGTAGTAGAAGGTGAGGTATTGCATACCGAAGGTTTTGCCCCAAGCTTTACAGAACAACAGCAAAAAATTCGCACCCAATTATTAGACTTATATAAAAAAGCCGGAATAGAAGCACCGTTGGTGAGTGATATTTTGAAACAATATCCAAAACAAAAGGCAGATTACGAAGCAGTCATTACATCCCTTGTATTTGAAGGTGCCTTGGTGCAAATCAGCGGTGATTTTATGTTGGATCAACATAGTTACAATGAAATTCTTCAAAAGGCAAAAAACACTTGGAGCAAGGAAGAAACCTTTACTTTGGCTCAGTTTAGAGATTTGATGCAAACATCTCGTAAATATGCATTATTGCTTTTTGACTATTGGGATAGTAAAAAAATTACCAAGAAAATAGACGACTATCGTATTTGGTTGTAGTCTTTACAAACAGCAAAATCTATTATATAATAGGCTTTGCGCATGGGAGCAGATGGGTGCTGGTGTGCCTCGCAGTCTTCAAAATTGTTGAGAGGGGTTAGTAGCTTCTTAGGTGGGTTCGATTCCCACATGTTCCCGCCATATATAAAACCTTGTAAATTTGTGATTCACAAGGTTTTTTATTTGTAATAAATGTAAATTTAGTTAGACAAACCTACCTTTTTTCATTTGTTTGTGTATAATAATTTATAGAATAAAAATAAGAGGGGGAATGGAAATATCTTTCGTAAGAAAGCAATTATATTTTATAAGGTGAAATAATATGAAACGATTATTTGTTTTAGCGTTACTATGTATTTTAGTAGCAGCTTTCAATGTTGTACAAGGAGAAAATAATATGCAAGTAAAAATACAAACAGAAGTTGTGGACTCTAATAAAAGAACCATCTATTTAGCAGGTGGTTGCTTTTGGGGCGTAGAAGGCTATTTTCAAAAGGTAGCCGGTATTGTGGATACAGATACAGGCTATGCCAATGGCAAAACAGAAACAGCCAACTATCAGCAATTAAAAGAAACAGACCATGCAGAAACCGTAAAAATCGTGTATGATTTTTCTAAAATATCTTTAGAAGAAGTTTTATTACACTATTTTAGAATTATAGATCCAACTTCCATAAATAAACAAGGCAACGATGTTGGTAGGCAATATCGTACCGGTATTTATTATGAAAATAAAGTGGATTTGCCGGTTATCAATAAAGTAATAGCATATCAAACAGAAAAACATGGTAAACTTGCCGTGGAAGTGCAAGCACTCAATCATTTTGTATTAGCCGAAGAATATCATCAAGATTATTTAGAAAAAAATCCAACCGGCTATTGCCATATTAATCTGCAAACAGCTACCCAACCCTTGATAGAAAATGAATTACAATTTTTTCAGAAAAAAGACAAAAGTGAAATAGATGAGGTTTCTCAAAATGTAATGTTTGCCAATGGCACAGAAAGTCCTTTTACTAGCGAATTGAATTCCGAATATAGAAAAGGTATATATGTAGATAAACTCACTGGCGAACCATTGTTTGCCTCTAAAGATAAGTTTGATAGTGGCTGTGGTTGGCCAAGCTTTAGTAAACCCATTTTAAATGATAAAATTAACGAAAATATAGATGAAAGCCATGGCATGATTCGTACAGAAGTGCGTGCCAAAAATTCAGATATTCATTTGGGTCATGTTTTTCCGGATGGCCCAAAGGATAAGGGTGGCATTCGTTATTGTATCAATGGTGCAAGTTTAGAATTTGTTCCATACGAAGAAATGGATGCCAAAGGTTATAGCGAATATAAGATATTGTGTGAATAATGGTGGGGAGAAATATCGTAATACATATTACAAAAAACGAATAAATTAAAATATTTGCGAAGTTTTGATATTATTATTTTAACACTTATCTTTTGGGCAAGTGGTATTATAAGCTCTACGGTTGCCTATATAGATATGTTAAATACACCTGCATTAGGTGCTATAGATGTGTTGGAAAATACAAATTTCTCATCGGTGGATAATTATTATGCGTTGGCATATTAGGCGCTTTATTTTTTATTAGCGCTGTTATATTTAAAATTTAGAAATTTTGATTTTAGTGTATGGAAAATACAGATAAATATAAAATCCATTATTTATGGTGTACTTCTCTTTATAGGGGCGGCGCTTTGTATGGATATATATGTTTTATTAACCCAAAACCTTGAAAACGTTTTGCCTTTTCCTGGTTCTATTGGTGCTTTCTTTCATTTAGAAACCGTTCTGCTGTTATATATTCTATTTTCAATGGTATTTATGAGGAAATTTATTTTCTTGGAGTCTGTTTTGCTGTACAGCCCAAAACATTAAAATGGGTTATTCTTTTTTCCCTTCTTGTAAGAATCAGCTTTCATACCTATCAAGGTATGTTGTCTGCAATAGGGATCGGGTTAATATTTGGCATATATATGCTATATACTTTTCATAAATCCAAAAGTAAAAATTTATTACCATTCTTTTGGGCGTATGCCATGGGAGATATTTTCGGTTTAGGTATTTTGGTGTACTTTATGAAATAGAATAATTTTTTAAAGCTTTTAAGGCAAGTGTACTTAGAAGCTTTTTGTATTGCATAAAAAACTCTTGAAAATTTTTATAAGTAATGATAATATAGTTAGTGTGTTCTAACAAAATAGATTTTTGATAAAGAATATATTTTTTACAGAACAAGTTAGCATATTTTAACTAATTTGATATTAAAAACATATTATTAAGAGGATAGTATGCCGGAAGAAACCATTATTTCCTATTGTTCACCAACTTTAGCTGGTATAAAAACAGCGAATTTGTTTTCTTTAAAAGTAAAAAGCAAACAAGAGGGTTTAGATATTGCACGTACACTCAATAAAGCAATAAAGGCAAAAGGGCTATGTGCTATTCCTTTGCGTTATCATAAAAATGCAATGCAAATATATTTGTATCGCCCAAATAAATTACAAAAAGATTTATCAGACCCTATTGCCAAAAAAATACTGATGCAAAAAGGGTATCCCTGTGCAAATATGGGGAAATGTATTTGTAAGCTTATTCAAAACATTACTTGCAGCAAGGCATTTCCCCATGAAATTGGTTTGTTTTTGGGCTATCCACCCAGTGATGTTGAATGTTTTATGAATCATTCTCGTACAGGTGTGCAGTGTGTGGGTTGCTGGAAAGCATACAGCAATAAAGAAGCGGCAGAAAATACTTTTGCAAATTATAAAAATTGTACTATGCAGTACAAAGAAGCGTTTAAGCATGGCAAAACTTTGGCACAACTTGCAGTGCAAGTTGGTTAAATTGCAAATATAATTCATATTATAGGAGGCTATTATGAAAGTAGCAGTTGTATATTGGAGTTCCACAGGTAATACAGAAAAAATGGCAGAAGCAGTTGCAGCCGGCGCTAAAGAAAACGGTGCAAGTGTAGAAATATTTACACCGGATAGCTTTAATGCAAGTAAAGTTGCAGAATTTGATGCTATTGCTTTTGGTTGCCCTGCTATGGGTAACGAAGTTTTGGAAGAATCTGAATTTGATCCTATGTTTACAGATTTAGAAAACGCACTCAATGCTAAAAACATCGTTTTGTTCGGCTCTTATGATTGGGGCGATGGCGAATGGATGAGAGAATGGGAAGAAAGATGTCGCCAAAACGGTGCCAATCTTCTTGCAGACGGTCTTATTGCAAACTTAGAACCGGATGATGAAGCTCTTGAAGGCTGCAAAAAATTAGGCGCTTTAATAGCAAAATAAATATTTTTAAGGAGATAATGCAAATTAACTCCTTTTTTATTTATCTATACTATAAAATGGACTGTTAAAACGGTACTATAAAGTAGATAAAGAAAGGGTGTGGGTTATGGATATTCAGACTTTTAAATGGAAAATGAAAGATTGTTTACAGTGCTTTATTACTCAAAATTGTATATTAACTATTAAACCTGTGGAACTACATTTTTATTATGGAAATCAAATGTATCGTTTCCATTTTCATCTTTGGATAAGGTCTTGAATTGTGATTTAGATGGTAAAAAAGCGAAAGATTATATACTGGATAAAAATTTTGCAAAGGATTCGCCTGAATTATATTTTACATTAGATTCATGAAAAGTAGTGAATGCGCGTGTATTGGTTTTAGAAAGGAATTTTTATGAATGCCATATTAAAGGCTTTTGTAATTGCTTGTAAAGCACATTATAAACAACATGATAAAGGGGGCAAACCATATATACTACATCCCTTGTATATTGCTTGGCAAGTACATTCTAAAAATGCAAAGGCTGTTGCCCTTTTGCATGATATATTGGAAGATTGCGATAAGTTTACATTAAAGGATTTATATTTTTTAAGTAATGAACAGAAAGAAGCGTTGGTATTATTAACTCATAATGATGAAACCCCTTATATAGATTATATACACAACATTAAACAAAATCCTTTGGCTAAAGAAGTAAAACAACAGGATTTATTGCAGAATCTGAATTTAAAGCGCTTAAAAACGATACAAACAAAAGATATTAATCGCGCAAGAAAATACCTTACTGCATTGGAAATTCTGAATGAATAGTAGAATCGATTTAAACGGATTATATCGTAATAAACTGCCTTACGAACAATGAACTAAAGCAGACCATACAGCAATTGAAACGAAAAGAGCTAATCCACAATTAAAAGTGTTATGTCTAAGATGTGGTAAAGAATTATAACATGAAGAATATGCAGCAGTCTCTTCTACATTTTGTATTACTCTCGGTTGTTTGTTCGGGAGTGTCAAGGATTTTTAATAATTATGACTATTTATAAATTATTAATTTATAATGGTTATCATTTAGAAAAAATGAATATGTAGAGATTGCAATTTTTTTAAAACAATCAGATATTATTTAGACACATATAATAGAGCCAAAGAAGCTGGAGTAACATTAAAAATGTCAAAGATAGTGAGAAAATTTATTTATGGATACTAAAGAATTATATAAAAATAAAATACCATACGAAAAATGGACGGAATTAGACTATAAAGCATTTGATGAAAAAGAAGCTAATCCAGAATTGATTGTGCTATGTCCAAGATGTGGTTCTGAATTGCAACATTTTAAATACAGCAATGGATATAAAACTTTTTGCCCAACAATAGATTGTTTGTATTCTTCTGCTAGGGGAATTTAATAATTATGGACGATTTACATATTATTAATTTATAATGGCTATCGTCTAGTATTATATTGGTGACAAAGAATAAAAGCTAATTGCCTTTGTTAGTAAAATATGGAATAATAAAAACAGCTGATGTTGATTAGTTTAGGAGAGAGAACATCAACGCAAGTTGAAGGCTTCGGTTGAAATCCGAAAGTCAGCTAAAAGCATTATGATTTTCATAATGCTTTTTATATTCAGAAGTGGACTAATTATGAAACAAATAAAAAAATATAATGGCTATAAGTTAAGTAGCTATAGAGTAGCCATAAAAAAATATTTATTCATATAAACGACAACAAATACAAATAATAAAAAATATTAGCATAAAGCAAAAATTCCTTATACATCAGCAATACAGCGATATATAAGGAATTTTTATTTGGTACCTCCAACGGGAATCGAACCCGTCTCTCCACCTTGAGAGGGTGATGTCCTAACCGATAGACCATGGAGGCAAGACTTTGATATTATATCATATCAGAAAAAAATATGCAATTCTTATACAGTTAAAAAACACGAATATTTTTAAGAATTTTACAGCGAATAATTTGACTGTGTTAAACCTCTAAAAATGTTATTAAATTATTGAATTTTATTTAAAACATATAAAAATATACAAAAGATATTAAAATTTAGCATAAAAAGCAAAATAATTATTGCGAATAAATAGTTTATTTTCAATAAAAAAATTCGTTTTTAAGATTGACGAACTTTTATTATTCGTGTATGATAATAAAAAATGAACTTGTAGGAGTAATAATGGAACGTAAGGATCAAGGCTTAGGCTTTTTACTTAATTATGAAAATGTTGCTTGGTATGACGAGGGTGTTGTATCTATTTTAGATAGAAGGGTGTATCCGCGAGAAGTAAGCAAGGTATATTGCAAAACCCACCAAGAAGTTGCACAAGCTATAGCAGATATGGTTACGCAGTCGGCTGGTCCTTACACTGCTGCAGGTATGGGTATGGCATTGGCTGCTTATCAAGTAAAAAATCAAACCAAAGCAGAGCAATTGGCATATCTAACTCAAGCTGCAGAAACCATTGCAACAGCGAGGCCTACCACTGCCAATAGAATGCGTATTGTTACCCAAGGTTGCTTGCAAGCCTGCACTAAAGCGCTTGAAAATGGGGAAGACCCCATTCAAGCTGCATTTCATCGCACGATAGATTCCTTAAATAGACGGTATTCTCGTATGGAAATTGTTGGTGAACATTTGGCAAAACTTTTTCCAAACAATGGTAAAATTTTAACCCAATGCTTTGGTGAAACCATTGTAGGTATGATGTTACGAGCAGCTCAAAAGCAAAATAAGCAATTACAAATTTTTTGTGCAGAAACAAGGCCGTATTTACAAGGTGCAAGGCTTACAGCCAGTGTAGCACATCAAATGGGTTTTGAAACCACCGTTGTTTCCGATAATATGATTGCCTATTTAATGCAGCATAAAGGCATTGATGTGTTTACATCTGCTGCAGACACCATTGCTCGTGATGGTCATATTGCCAATAAAGTAGGTACCTATCAAATTGCTATTCTTTGCCAAAGGTTTGGTATTCCATATTTTGTTACCGGTATCCCTGATGAAGATAAACACTTTGGCAATCAAATAATTATAGAAGAACGCAACCCGGAAGAAACTCTTTCTGCCCATGGTATTAAACACAGTTTAGAAGGTGTAAAAGCAATCTATCCATCTTTTGATATTACACCACCCAAACTCATAGATGGCGTAGTAACCGATAAGGGTATTTTTTCACCTTATGATTTAGAAAGCTATTTTTTAAGTGATACAGCAGTATTTTATTAATTTGGTTTTTGGCGCACCGCGTTAAAACATATATATTTTTTGGAGGATATTCTTATGAAAAGAATGTTGGCATTGCTATTGGCATTTACTATGGTGTTGGGTCTTGTGTCTATGCAAGTTGCACAAGCAGAAGATGTAAAACGTATTGCAATTATTTGCGACCCTGTAGGTGTTAACCCTTTCCTTACCCAAGTAGTAGATAAAGCTAAGGAAATGCAAGAAGAAGGCACATACAAATTTGAATATTCCGTTATGGAATGTAGCGATGATGCTGCATGGCATGAAAATATTCGTGCTTCCGTAGAAGAAAATTATGATTTAATTATTGGTGTGGGTTGGCAAGCAGCAGATCCATTGGCACAAGTTGCAACCGATTTTGCAGACAGAGCGCAATTTATTTGCATTGATACCGTTTGCGATGCAGCCAATGTTAAAAGCTATATCTTTAAGCCGGAAGAAGCAGCATACCTTATTGGCGCTATTGCCGCATCTATCGCAAAAGATATGGGCAAACCGGACGGCCCATTTGGCAGCGTAAACGCTAACCCGGGTGAAGGTAGCTTCCCTTGGAGATATGGTTATATGGAGGGCGCAAGAGCCATCAATCCTAACCTTACTTTAGATAATTTCGTAACCAACTATACAAAATCTTATACAGATGCTCCTGTAGCAAAAGAATTCGCATTGCAACAAGCAGCTTTAGGTTGCCCGTTCATCAATGCAGCAAGCGCTGTTGCAGACTATGGCACATTTGAAGCTGCACAAGAAAAAGGTTTTTATACTTCTGGTCAAGATGCAGATATGACTAACCCAGACAACCCTTATATTGTAACAAGCCAAATCAAATACACAGGCAAAGTTACAGAAATGGGTATCAAAGAATTCTTTGAAGGCGGTATTGTTCCCGGTGTTGTAGAACTCGGCCTTAAAGATGATGCTGTTGGCGCTGTTTATATCACAGACGATGGTGTAAACCCACGCAATGCTGTGTTAACAGATGAAATTGTTGCAACCGTTCGTGAAATGGCAGAAAAAATTAAATCCGGCGAATTGGTAATTACTGTTCCAAACGAAGCAGATTATAAATAAAAATAGATTAAGGTGAAAACAATATGCTGTTAGAAATGAAACACATCACTAAAAAATACGGTGATTTGTTAGCTAACGACAATATCAGTTTATCACTGGCAAAAGGGGAAATCTTAGCCGTTATCGGCGAAAATGGTGCCGGCAAAACCACCATTATGAAGGTGCTCTATGGTTTAGAGCAAGCCGATGACGGCGAGATACTTCTCCGTGGGGAGTCTGTACATTTTAGAAACCCCAGTGATTCTATACATAAGGGAATAGGAATGGTTCAGCAACATTTTATGTTGTTTGAACCATTCACTGTTGCAGAGAATATTGTTTATTCCAGAGAGCCAAAAAAATCTATATTTATGGACATGGAAAGAACCAGGCAAATTGTAGAAGAACTCTCTGCAAAATACGAGTTAAAACTTAATCCAGATGAAAAAATAGAAGACATGCCGGTTGGGCTGAGACAACGCGTTGAAATACTAAAAGTTTTATATCAAAATGCAGATATCATTATTTTTGACGAACCTACTGCCGTGCTTACACCACAAGAAGTAGAGGAGCTCTTAAAAACCATTAAGAGCTTGGCTGCCATGGGTAAAAGTATTATTATCATTACCCATAAATTGCGTGAAGTAATGGCAGTTGCAGATAGAGCAATGGTTATGCGCGCCGGTAAATATATTGCCGAGCGTAAAATAGAAGATACTTCTATAGAAGAATTATCTTATTTAATGATAGGGGAACAAATTCCACAAAAACCATTTGAAGAAACCCATTTTGAAGGTAAAATTTTAGATATTCAGGATCTTTGTGTAACAAATAAAAATGGTGAAGAAGTATTAAAACATGTAAATTTACATGTAAATGCTGGTGAAATCGTTGGTGTTGCCGGGGTTTCCGGCAATGGGCAGTCTGAATTAGAGCAAGCAATTTTAGGCTTAATACCAACCCGGCAAGGTAGCATTACTATTAAAGATACAAATGTTACCAATGGTAAGGTGTGCTCAGTTCGTAAAGCCGGCTTAGCAATGATTCCGGAAGATCGTTATAAATGGGGTTCTGCAACACTTGCTAATATTGCAGAAACCGCGATTATGGCGCACCATGTAAAAGGTGAAAAATCCAAACGCGGTATATTAAACTTGCGTAGTGTGCGCAAGTTTGCTCAAGAAGTGGTAAAAGAATTTAACGTAAAAGTAGATACTTTATCAGAAGATACGGGTGCCCTATCTGGTGGAAATGCTCAAAAACTCATTGTAGGTAGGGAATTAAAACAACATACCCCCTTGCTTATTGCTTGTGAACCTACACGCGGCGTAGATATTGGCGCCATGGAATACATTCATGATAGATTATTGGAAAAACGTAAAAATGGCGATGCTGTACTCTTGTTCTCTTCTGAGTTATCTGAAATTATGAAACTTTCAGATAGAATTTATGTAATATACGAAGGTCAAATTGTTGGTGAATTAAAACGCGGTCAACATAGTGAAGAAGAAATTGGATTACTCATTGCAGGAGGTAGTATTGGTGAAAATAAATAAAAAAATACGCAATGCTATTCTGCAGCCGTTTTTGGCTATTTTCTTTTCCTTACTGGTAGGTGCTATTGTAATTTTAATTGCAGGCGAGAACCCGTTGCGTATTTATGGCATAATGCTTAAAGGTGCATTTGGTAGCCAATATTACTTGTTTACTACTTTAAATCGCGCAACACCTATTATTATTTGCGGACTTGGTGCTGCAATTGCTTGGAGCTCCAACCTAATGGGCATTGGTGGTGAAGGGCAAATGATCACCGGTGGTTTTGTATGTGCTATTGTAGCATTCTATTTGCCTGCACCGCCCGTTGTAAAAATTATTGTGGCTGTTGTTTGTGCTGTGTTGGCCGGTGGTTTATACTCTGCATTATCAGCATGGCTTTTAGAGAAGTTTGAAATGAGTTTGGCTATCTCTACTTTAATGCTAAATTATGTAGCACACTTTGTAACTATGCACTTTGTATCCAATCGCTTTTTAAATACCGTAGGGGATAGAAAGTTAATTCAAACCGAGCAGTTAGATAAAGCGCTTAGAATACCTAAAATTTTTGCGGGTTATTCTTTACACTGGGGCTTTGTGGTTGCTGTTATATTGGTATTTGTTGTCTGGTGGGTACGCAAACGCACTGTATTTGGCTATGAAACCAAAATGACAGGCTACAACATCCATTTTTGTAACTATGGCGGTGTAAATGGAAGATTTATCATGTATGCAGTGCTGTTTATTTCTGGTGCTATTTGCGCCTTGGCCGGTGTGGGCGAAGTACTTGGTAACCAATATCGCTATATTCATAATTCTTATGTATCCACAAGCTTTGCATGGGTAGGGCTCAATGCTGCTTTAATATCTGCATATAACCCGATCGGTGTGCTATTTACTTCTATTATTTTGGCTGGTATTCAAACAGGTGGTGCAAGTATTGCAAGAAGTACAAGTATACCTATAGAAATATCCCAAGTAATTCAAGGGTGTGTAACCTTATTTATCTCTGCAAAAATTGTGATTCGTTTTGCAAAACATAGAAAGAAGGGGGCATAATATGAGCTTTGATGCAAATTATTTAGCAGTGGTGTTTAATTCCACCATTCGTATGATGACCCCAATACTGTTTGTTGCCATCGGTTCTGGACTTTGTAACCGCGTTTTTATATTCAATGTTGGTTTGGAAGGAATGATGCTAACTGGCTGCTTTACCGCTATTGCTGTGAATTATTTTACCGGTAGCGTACTTGCTTCACTACTTGCAGCAATGCTCAGCAGTTGTATTATAGCAACCATAGCCGGTATTTTTATGGTAAAATTGAAGGGAGCCATGCTTGTAGTTGGTGTATCCATAAATGTGCTCGTAAGCGGTCTTACCACTTTCTTTATGCAAATCGTATTTGGTGTACAGGGTGCATTTGTAAATAAAGATTTGGTAAGTTTGCCTAAAATTAACATAGAAATTTTACGCAATAATAAAACATTATACACAATGTTCAGTGCACTTACATTTTTAGATATAATGGCTTTTGTTGTAGCAATCTTGGCATATGTGTTTTTATTTAAAACGGTTGCAGGTTTCCGTTTGCGCAGTGTCGGTATTAACAAAGTAGCAGCAGAAAGCTTGGGTATTAAAGCAGAGCGAATACAAATATTAACCATCGCCTTTTCTGGTCTTTTGTCTGGTATGGGTGGTTGTTTGCTTGTTATGGGCGGTGTAACTATGTTTGCACAGAATATCACCAGTGGTAGAGGTTTTATTGCCATGGCAGCAGCAAGCTTAGGTTCTGCACATCCTTTGGGTACAATACTTGCGTGCGTATTCTTTGGGTTTGCACAATCTATTGCAAATTTATTGCAAAACACCAATATGAGTAGTGAACTTACCATGGCTATTCCTTATGCAGCTACTATTGTTAGTTTAGCGTTGTTCCAGTTCCTAAAACGTATAAAAAAAGAAAGACGATTATTACAAACGAGGTAAATTATGATTTCAGAATACTCTTATGAATATTTTCAAAAAAGTGCAGATTTTGTGCTAAGTAAAATTAATCAAAAGCCCGAAATTGCTATTATATTGGGTTCATGCCTTGGCCCCTTGGCAGATGAAATAGAAAATAAAATTGTAATAGACTATGCAGATATTCCAAACTTTTTGTTATCTACTGTACAATCTCACGCAGGTAAATTGATTTTTGGCAGTTTAAACGGTGTACAAGTTGTTTGTATGTCTGGTAGGTTCCATTATTATGAAGGTTATGATTTTGAACAATTGACCGCACCAATTCGCTTGTTTAAACTGCTTGGCGTTAAAGCTACTATTTTAACCAATGCAGCTGGTGGTATTAATGAAAGCTATAAAGCCGGTGACTTAATGATTATCAAAGACCATATTAAGCTTGCTGGTGCAAGTCCATTAAGAGGTAAAAATGTAGACGAATTTGGTGATCGCTTTTTTGACACTTCCGATATGTACACAGAATCTTTGCGCAATATTGCCAAGGCTGCCATTCCTACAACAGAGCTTACAGTACATGAGGGTATATACTATTATGCTGTTGGCCCTAATTTTGAAACACCGGCAGAAATTCGAGCCATGCGTATTTTGGGAGGCGATGCCGTAGGCATGTCTACGGTTACAGAAGCACTTACTGCAGCCCATTGTAAAATGCCATTGCTTGCAATTTCACTTATTACGAATATGGCCGCAGGCGTTTTAGCTCAACCTATTACCGTAGAAGAAGTAGATGAAACTGCACAATTTGCTTCAAAATTATTTAGAGAATATTTAAAAACCATTATTGCAAATATATAAAATAAAAATGCCGAAATTTCGGCATTTTTTATTTCCAAAAGGTATTTAAGTTTTGGATTATTGCGTTATGGTTGGGTGCTACTGCATATATAAATTGAAGATTTTTCTGGTGCAGTACGGCGTTTTCTAATTTCGGTAGTTCTTCTGGTACATAATCTTTATATTGTTGTATCAATGCTTCGGTATACGCTTTCAATGCACTTTCTATATTGCTGGCACTTTCTTTATCTTTGGCAGTTATTACAAGTATTTGTTCACAACTTGCTCTAGATGTATCTAATAACATATAGAAATCGTTATACCAAGATGCATCTATCATCAAATATTTCTGCATCAAAGCTTCGTCTAATTCCTGCAATTCCGGTGTAAATGTATCTGCTTTTTGTAGTTGCTCTACTGTTTCCTTAGGGTTAAGTAATTGAACACTTGGTGTACTACATGCACTTAATGTTAGGGTTAAAAGTAATAATAGAGCAATGAATTTTAGTTTCATATTATTCTCCTTTGGTATGGGTAGCAAGCAATTCTTTAAATAATTCTGCACCTTCTAAAGAAAGATGTATGCCATCTGGCGCCATAAATTTACCCTTGGGTTCAATACTTTTTTTAGCCATGAGCGCATTGGAAAAATCTACAACATAACAATGGCGTTCTTCTGCAAGGGCAACCAATCGTTTATTATAATCAACAATACGTTTATTGCTAAAATCAGGGTGTTTTTGTTTGATTTTTTTAAGTGCATGGCTTCTAAAGGTAGGTATTGTTACAATATAAATAGGTATATTGGGGTAATCTTTAATAATTACATCTAATAAACCTGCATAAAAATCAACCGCATCACCAGAACGGGCAAAGGTAAGCGTATTGGTGCCCATTAAAATATATATTTTTTTAGGGTTTACTTTGGGTAAAATATCCATAAGTTTTTCATTTTTACCATTGTAGGGGAATATAGGCTTATCTATGGCGTTGCCTATGCTTGCACCAACACTTGCAATAAATGTAGCATTTTTAAATAAATTTCTTGATTCTATAGAAAGTGTAAGTGAGTCGCCTATAAAAACGGCATCGTCAAAATAACCATCATCTACTGCTGTGCTACTTTCTAATAGTGCAGTTGTAAATGGCACTTGAGAAATCACTGTATTTTCTGCAATCGCAGTATTAAAACATAATAGTAAAAGGATTAGGGAAATGATTCTTTTCATAGTTACTCCTATTGTAGGGCAAAACCTATACTTCTTTCTTTACTAATGCTGCGTACACCATAAATTAACAATGTAACATCAGCTTGTACTTGTTCTTGTAGTTTTTGAATATCATCTTTATAGTAGCGCAAGTCTATAATGTGTATTTCTTCAAAATTTTGTGCTATGAGTGGTAAAATTGCGTTTGCATAGCTATCTTTTATAACGAATAACTTGCCTTTTCCATTCCCTTTTAATATGGAATAGGGAGGATTTCCCTGCAAAAGCGCAACATATTTATCACGCCCCATTAATTTTTCACTGTCTTGTAAAGGGAGTTCTTTGCCATCTACGAATAATTTTGCATTGGTATTACTCCAATAACTTAAATTTTCAGGTTTCGTGTTTAAAGCACTGGTTTTTGCATAATAGCTACCCAAATAATTAGGAACTTCTTGAAGGATACAATTATTTAATATTGGCAAATTTAACATATTACAAAATTCTTCATAGGCAAGTTTTGCCCCTTGGGCTGTCCAATGGTGGTCGCTTTTATAAAATAGGTTTTCTGCTTTGTGTTTTAAAAATACATTGTGCAAATTTATTAACCTGATATTTTTCAATGGCGCTTGGGTAATTTTTTCAAATCCGGATGTAAAAGGGTAGCCTATGGGTAATTTTTCAGGATATATATCCATTGCACTTGGAATCAACATTAAATAAGCGTTTTTGAATGCAAATTGTTGTATGGCGTTCAAATTAAATTGAATATTCTGTTCTGTACCTTGGGTTTCTTCAAATAAATAACCGTCTTGTGCTATAATGACATCGTTTTTTTCTTTTTTATTAAAAAACCAGTCAGTAATTGCATTTAATTTTACAAAGCTTTCTCTAAATGGTATATGGTCTTCAATATAGGCATCGGTATCTTTTGTAAAGTCGCCCTTATAAATATTATGTATATTTAAAATTGGTTTGCTTTTTAAAGCTTTATTTTCTAAATCCGAAAAGCTTGCTTTTTTTGTACACATAAATATAAGCATCAATGCGCAGAGTATGAGCATACAGGTTATATAAGTCGGTTTTTTAGTATGCATAATTTCACCTAAAAACGAAAATAGAGGAAGGGATTAAAGCCACTGCTTACCAGAGAAGCAATACTAAGTAACAATAAAGCTATACAAACAATTGTTTTACAATATGTGCATTGTAAGAGTTTTTGTAATATTGTACATACTTTGGGTATGCATAGTGCAACAGAAATGAAAATTGGTATTATTGAAATTTGCAATAAATATAAGTCATAAGAAAATAGTTTCATTGCAAATAATTCGCCGATTTTTTGTATTGCCAATTGTAAATCTGTATAGCCAACAAAATACCAACCAATAAAAATTACTACAAGCCCGTATAGATGGGATAAAGCAGAGTTTTCTTTTAAAAATTTATGCAAATAAAATTTTTCAAAAAGCAATACTACCGCAAAATAGAATCCCCAAACTAAGAAATTCCAACTTGCACCATGCCAAAAGCCGGTTAAACTCCAAACTACTACTATATTGCATATTTGACGAAGTATGCTTACACGATTTCCCCCCAGGGGAATATATACATATTCTTTAAACCAAGTGCCTAATGTAATGTGCCAACGGCGCCAAAATGTTGTGGCGGAATAGGCACTATAAGGCATATTAAAGTTAATGGGGAAGCTGAAGCCCATCATGTTGCCCATCCCAATGGCCATTAAAGAATAGCCGGCAAAATCAAAATAGTATTGCATACCTATAGAAAGCACAACCACCAAAGATGCAAAACTACTGTGATAGGCATTTGCTTGTGTAAATAATGTTGCAAAATGGTTGGCAAGCAATACCTTTGCAGAAAGGCCAAGTATAAATTGCACCATACCTTTTTCTAAGTTCGTGTTAGAAATTTGTCTGTTTTTAAGTTCTACTGCAATATTACTATAGCGCACAATAGGTCCGGCTATAAGTTGTGGAAACATCAGTATATAGGTTAGGTAATCTATTATATTGTTATCTGCAACAATATCTTTACGATATACGTCAATTAGGTAAGACAAAGTTTGGAATGTAAAAAAACTGATTCCTAATGGCAGACGTATTTCGTAAGGTAAAGCGATACCCAATTGTTGCATAAAAAATGCAAAATATTTGTAGTATAGAAGTATGCCAACATCTAATACCAAGCCAATAATTAAATATACTTTATTGTTTGTTTTTTGTATTTGTAAGCCCAATACAAAATTCATAATAGAAATAAAAAGCAATAGGGGAATATATTTTATATCTCCCCATGCATAGAAAAAGATACTTGCAAATAGCAGAAAAGCATTTCTGTATTTTGCAGGTAAAAGGTTATGCAATAATATTACAATAGGAAAAACAAAAATTAGAAAAGATAATCCTGCAAAAACCATAGTGCCTCGGTAAAATATTATTGAATGGAACTGCAGTCTAATTCTGCAATATTGAGCAGTACTTCTTTGAGTACTTGTTTCAAATGTATAAGAACATTTTCAAAATTACTTTCTAAGTTCAATGGCATAACAGGGTCATGCACAGAAAGTCTAAGTAAGAACCAAGCACTGTTTTGTACATCATTTGCATGGTAATACACACGTATTCCTTCATGATTATCTGGTGCAATGCTCCAATTTTTTTTGTTTAAGAAATATTCTTTAACATAAGCTATAGCGGTATTGCCAACTTCTTTAAAGTTGGTGGATTTAATTTGAAGACGAATTTCTTCAGCCTCTACGGGCTCTTGCAAGTTTGCAATAACATCTCCAAGTACTTTGCTTTCTTTGACCAATTGTGTTGCTTTGATAATGAGTAAAGTAGCCAAATACATTCCGTCATCCATATAATGGTTATCTCTCAATGCAGAGTGGCCACTGGTTTCAATTGCCAACGGGGCATCAATGCCAAGACTATTGAGCCTTATACATTCATCTATTACATTTCTATAGCCGCGTTTAAAACGCAAATGCTTTCCACCTTGGGACTCAATAAATGCTGTTAAACCGGTGGAAGTAACACTATCAGTAACAATGGTAATACCTTTTTTATTTTCTAACAATATAGCGCTGATTAAAGCAATTAAACGGTTACGGTTAATTTCTTTACCACTGTTATCTACTATGGCAGAACGATCACAGTCAGCATCAAAAATAATACCAAGATCAGCACCGTTTGCAAGTACAGCTTGTGCAATGGCATTCATAGCAGTAGCATTTTCTGGGTTTGGTGCATGGTTAGGGAAGAAACCGTCGGGTTCTAAAAATTGGCTGCCGGTAGTATTTGCGCCTAAATCATTTAAAATACCGGCATAAAACCCGCCCGCACCATTGCCGGCATCTACAACAATATGTAAACCTTTGAGTGGATTGTTTTGTAAGCCAACATTTTTGCATATCAGTTCTTTTAACCAATTAGAATATTCTTCTAAGTAGTTATAAAAAATAATATTTTGTGTATTGGCTTGTATTTCATTTACCTTTAAGCTTTGTTCTAATAAAAATTGAATATCTTTAGAATTTAAACCACCTTCTTTGGTAAAGAACTTCAGCCCGTTTTTATCAAATGGGTGATGGCTTGCTGTAACCATTACAGAAGCAGTAAATATATCGGCTTTATAGATTAAACAATGGTACATAGAGGGGGTAGTGCAAATACCAAAAACATAAGCCTTGGCACCACAACTACTTACCCCTTCTGCAAATGCTTGGGCAAGCGACTCACCGGTAACGCGGCTATCTCTGCCAATGGCAATGCTAATAGAATTTGTAGCAAGCTTGTACTTGGCACTCAAAAATGCAATATAACTGACGGCTATTTTTTTTACAACATCAAAAGTTAAATTTATTGCTTCACCATAGGCTGTACCGCGAATGTCAGATCCACTTTTTAAATCTAAAATATTCATAAAATCTCCATTTTTGTAATTGATAAATGGAAAATCTATTGATTTTCCATTCTCATTTTTTCTACAATTTTTCTTGCATATAGGTAAAATTTAGCTAAATTTTGGTATTCTAAGGCTAAAAAGTTTACCAAATCTTTTGAAAAAACCGTTGCATAAGGGTCTATTTTTTTAGTAATATAATAGCTTTTGGCTTTATAAATATCCATTACTTCCTCAGGAAGTGTAGAGGGAATAGCAATTCGCTTATACCGTTCACCATAAGCTTGAAAACCATGCTGGTTTATGCTTTTTAATATAGCACCGCATTCTTTTGGATTTTTTCGCAATTCTTGGCGTAAAGTATCATAAAATGGCTTCGGTTCACCCCAAATGCCAACACCATAGGTAGCTTCGTGTATGCCTAATTCAAACCAAAAGAAAGGGGCACCTTCACGATCTTCACCGCTTCTGCGCATTAAAAACCATAAATGGTCTCTATAGGGTGTTTTGTCTTTAGAAAATCTTGTATCTCTGCGTATACGTGCAAGCGCTTTGCCCGGTCTAAAATCAATGTTACTATCAATCAGTTCCATATTTTCTTGTAAAGCAGAGATAAGTTGTGCAAATTCTAGTTTTACTTTTTCATATCTGGCTTTGTTTGCTTGAAAGAAAGTGCTGTTATTTTGGAACTTTATGTCAACAAAGAATTGAATCGTGTCTTCACTAAAACCGTAAAACATTATAAAGAATCTCCTGGAGATCTACGGCGTATATTTGCAGTACGCATAGTATCTGCATCTTCTGTGTGAGTTTCTTCAGTTTCTACTACATCAGCATAAGGAGAGTCATTTTCTTCAAAAACAATACTGGCTTGTGGTTCGTGGGTTTGTACTTCTTCTTTTGTTTCTGCCGGTTTATAGTAATTACGACTATTTTTAAGTGTTTTTATATTGCCTTTTGCATTGTTGCTCTTATACAAGGCTAAGCCACGTAACGCTAAGGAAATTAACGTAATGCCGGCAAAGAAACCAAACAAAGCCAGGGAAACAATGGTTAAAGTATTCAGTGTACGGCCATTATTTGCAAAGCTTTCTGGCGCATCGCTCCATTGTTTTGGTGCAATTGTAACAAGCGGGGGTAGTGGGCTGGGTGTAATAATAACAGGCACTGCTGTGGGTGCAATTACTTCTATGTAGAGTTCGTTACCATTAAATGTGAGCTCTTCGTTGATTACATTTTTTACTTTGGCATCAAACCTGTATTTACCAGACTGGGAGAGTGTAAAGTCTCTGGCAACACTTTTTGTTTGGCCGGGTGCTATACTCTGAAAAGTATATACATGTGTATCACGTTGATAGATGGCAACATTCTTAGCCTCGCCTAAACTGTTATTGCTAACACTGATTGTAAATTTAATTCGTCCGCCATCATCATAAAATACTTCTTTGTCAGCCACAGTGTTTACACTTAAAGAAAGCTGTTGAGATTCTGTAATGGTACGAACGGTTTGAGCACCGGTGTTTACTTCAATTTTACTACCACTTTCATCTGTACCTACAACATTTAAATTAAAACTTGTATCTTTTTCTACAACCACATCTTTTTCTAAATGCAAGCTTGCGCCTGCCGGTAAGTTTTCACCGGTAAATAGTTCACCTAAATTGCTATCACTAACAACAACATTACTATAACCAATAGTACCTGTATTGTTTAGGTCTAAAGATAATTTTACTGTAGAGCCAACAAGCACACCGGTATCACTTAATGTAAGTTTAGCACTTATTTTGGCTTCGCCATAGGAAATGGTTTTATCTTCAATATTTACTTTTTTTACTTTGTTGTCAACACGATAGGTGATAACAGGATGGCTTTTTAGGTTTTTGGTACCCATTTTAGTAGTAAAAGAAAGTTTTCCTTGTTCACCGGCGGCGAGTGTAGCCAAAGTTTTTGTATCTTTAGAAATGGCTTTGTTTTCTTGAATTTTAATGTTCTTTATTGTATCGCCACTATTGTTTACAATAATATAGTCTATGGTTATCTCTTGCCCTTTTGGTGCAGTTAAGGGAGAAATAACACGCTCAAAACTAACACCATTTTCATTTTTTTGGGCACTTTCAAAAGTGGCGGCTAAAAATTTGCTTTTTACTTCTTCTGTACCGTCTTCTTTGCTTAATGGGTAGCGAATATAATATTTGATTTCGCCTTTTTCTAAATCACTTTGGCTTAAAGTCCATTTACCGGAATATGTTTTACTGCTACCTTCAGTAAGTACAACATCACCATTTTCGCCAAAGTCTAATACACGTTTCCCGTCAGGAGAATAAAGCGTAACAGTTTTGGTGTTTTCGCCAGAGCTCACGTTGGTTATGGTAATATTTACTTCAATATCTTGTATTCCGCTTACTTGGGTAGGGGAATACTGTATGGTTGCTTTAATAGGGTCAGTACTTTCTCCTAAAGAAAATGTTGCTGCAAATAAAGCAATGGCAAGCAGAATTAAAAATAAGAGTGATTTTCTTTTCATAAACAGCAGAATCTTAAAAGATTCTTGCCTCCTTTCGGCGGTGCAAATAGTATATTTTGAATCAAATGAAACTATATTTATACAAATAAATTGTATTGCATTACACAATATATGTCAAGTAAATTAACAAATTATATACTGTTTTGAAATAATTGATGTGCTTTATTTTACGGCCTCTACAAATTCTTTTACAATATAACCTTCTAAATATTCTTCGGCTGTTTCTTTGTTCAAGAACACATGTAGCCATTTATCGTCTATTTCTTCTGCAACTACCAGCTCTTGCCCATAATATAAACGGCTAACTACACCACTGTCTAAATCCGGGCTCTGTCTTAGGTTTAAGAAAGAATCCGATGCAATATTGCTAACCTTTACCACCTGTATATGCGCTGGAATTTCCCACAACAATGGGTAGGGCTTTGGCTGTGTTTTTTTTACTGGTGGTGGAGGTGTTTGCAGTATGCCTTCATCAAAAGTAAGCTTTGGTGCAGTAGGCATGGTAATTGCTTGTTCGGTATAATTTTTTATAGTCATACCAGGGTAGTAGAATTTTAAAATATCTAAGTAGGTTTTGCCTTCTTTTGCCATTTGTTCTGCGCCACGCTGGCTCATACCAACCCCATGGCCAAAACGCCGAGCTTCTATTGTGTAGCTATCTTTATTTTCTATGATGTTAAGTATTTCTTTGCCGCCACCGCGTAAGGCTAAGCCAAATCCTTGAATAACATCAGGAAATATATTTAATTTGATATCTACAGTTTTTTCATAAGCGATATAATCAGATAGATTTTTGTATTCCACTGGTGGCGGTGTAATTTTAATAAAAGTGTAAATAAAAGGTGTAGGGCTTGGGGCTGGGATAGGGATGGGGTTCGCAATATCCTTTGGCAATACTTTTTTTCCGGAAAACTTTACCTTTAAGTGTAAAGTGCCCATCACTTTGGAGGGTTTTGCAAACAAAGGGTTTTCTAATTTTGCAAATGAAATTTCATCTATTCGTATATTTGGGGTATCCGTATCAAACCCTGCTGCAAGTGCGTGCTCCTGTAACGACTTGGCAATGGTTCTCTGCGCCGAAGCTGTATCAAATGCAGGGCTTTTCTTTGATAGCACTATTTTTTTAACCATGGAATTAGGATTGTTTAAATCAAAAGGGTCGTTTACCATTTTATAGGTGGATAATTTTTGGCTCCATCTGTTTTCTGGTAATTCTGTTTGCCCGCCGTTGCTACCGGAATAAAAACTGGTGGCAATATCTTTCCCTGCAAAACCAATTTGTGCTTTGGTTTCTTCTACAGCTTGTATTGCATGGTTAAGTTTTCTATTGTAGCCTTTATAAACTTGATCGTTGGTTGTGTCTTCTACATCATAATTTTTTTTGCTTTGTATGTGTTTTATTGCATAAGTGCGTGCTGCAATACTTTGTGCTTTTAATGCGTCAACAGGGAAAGAATTGCTCATTTCATAAGGTACAACACCTAATAAATACTGTTCAACTGGAATATGTAATACAGGAAAAATTTTATTTTCTATCACACTCAAATGTAGTGTACCGTGGTATAAATTTTCGCTTTGGTTAATTCGTAAGCCGCTGTTTATGTCGTTTTGCAAAGCATATACCCAAGCTTCCTTACCAAGCTTTGTGGTAATACCATTGCAATATAAATAGAGCAGATTATTTTGTATAAAAATTTTAACCAGTAGTTTCTGGGTAGGTTTTAATTCAACATTTTCTGCTTGGATGATATATTCGCCATCTATTTTTAATTCAATTTGTTGTTCTATGCCCAATCTGCGTAAATATACGCGTATTACATCTTCACCTATATCTTGGGCTTGTACAGTACCGAATGCAAAAATACAACATAATATTATAGCCAGTATTTTTTTCATAAAACCTCCAATAAAGAAAAATAGCATATTAAATATGCTATTTATGGAATATCTAATTCTACTTCATGTTCATCTGTATGCGTGTCTGAATATACGATGGATTTTTGTTCTATCGTTTCTTCTTTTTCTATGTCTGTTGTTTCTACTTTTTCTTCCGGAATAGTATCGTCTAAATGTACGTGTTCTTCCAAAGTTTGTGCCGGCACTGAATTGGGATCAAAAAGCTCGTGTATATGTTGTCTTTTTGCCATCAGAGCTTTATAATCTTCTTCGCTTAATGCATCTTGGTTAATCTTATCAATGGTTTCTTCCCTTGCAGGTGGAGCGCATTCAGGTGAAGGTTGTAAATGCTTAAATTCCTCATCTCTTAATTGACCATAGTAAATTTGTGTAAGTGGCAGATATCTGCTTTTTATACTAGAGCAATTGGCGTTGCTATGATAATATTTTCCACCTTCTGGATTGTAATATACAGGGGTATAGTCGTCAGGATAAGGTCTTTCTCTACCATCATCATCCCATACAATTACTTTGGTTTTTTTCTTTAAATTATCCCATAACCAATCCATATTATAGCCGTCTGCATTTTTTTTCATTTGCACACGTATACAGCCGTGGCTGGCTTTGCTGCCAAGCTTTGGTTCAAATGGGCTATAATTGAGCGTTTCGTCTTTGCGAACAAGGGCAGGTACCATATGAATTAAGTCGCCGCCATTGTAACGTATGGCACGCCTGCAAAGCATGTTTCCACTCCAAAAATCCCCCGTCCAACTGGAGATAAGGTATTCTCCGGAGGCTGTTTCGTTATACATTTGTTCTGGGTTTTGTAAACCGGTAGATACATTTAAGGATGTAACAAATTTACCTTCTTCAAACAAATATAATTTTTGTGTAAGCTTGTCTATTATAATACCGAATTTTTCGTGGGGGGTAACTTCTTTTAATAAATTTGTTTTAACATAGCCTTGTAGTAATCTATCATGGTCATCATAACCTTCAATTAAGGTATAACCGTCTTCATCTTTTCCTAAAACTTTAACACCGGCTTGGGCAGCAAAAATATAGCCCCCTAATTTATCTTTTTTAACTTTTTTACCTTTGGGTGCATCAAGTAAATATATTTTGCTGTTTTCGGGGGCATCTAATATAGTGATGGGTTTTTGTAACATTTCCCACATTTTTTCAGTGTCAGTAATATCATAGCTTTCAAACCAATCGCTTGGGCCTTTTGCATATGCTGTCTGCATAGGGGCAACAGGTGTAGTAAGTAATATACTACATAGTGCCACGCAAGCAATGTGTTTTTTAATGCTGTTTTTTATTGGCATGGAATTCTCCTTACAGTATTGTTACCAAGTAATAGGTTATCATTATATATTCATAATAGCAATGCAATCAATGTAATTTTACAAATATTATCTGTTTTTTCGTTTTTTTAATATTAGTATACTTATTAGTAAAATGAATATTGGGCACAGTAATACAAGAAAAAAGCCTGGTAATTTACTATATGGCTTTAAGTTTGTTCTAATTGCAGATTGCATAGCAATATTTACACCCTCAGCTGCATTGGGGAAAAAATAATGCAGGGATGCATCTAAAAATTCATTTACAAAGCCAATGGAATATAAATAGGGGTCTACAAGAGCAGTGTGGCTACCGATTACCATAAGTTTTGAAGTATTTGTACCGGCATTTAATTTTTCAGCTTGCGCAGCAAGCGTAAATTCTCCACTTTGCAGTATCATATCGGTTTGCTCAATGTTTACCAAATTTGCTTTTTCACCGCTTTTAAAAATAGCGGCATTGCTCACTTGTGAAGAGGCACTTAATTCTAATGCGCGTGTATGAGGCAATAACAAAAGGTTTTTATTATTGTTTAATAATTTTTCCAAATACGGTAAATTTTGCATATAGGGCAATATAAATAATGGGTTAGAGTAGTAACTTGCACTATCTTTTTCATCAGCTTGTACAATACCATCTAAAATTTGCAAACCATAGCTTTGCAAAAATGTTGTGTAGTTGGGCATAGCAGCATAATTGGTGTTGTAGTTTAATGTGCTTAATATTTTGCCACCATTTTTTTCAAATTGTTGTAGATTTTTTACTTCTGTTTCTTGTAAGTCTTTTTGAATTGCGGGTAGAAACAGCAAACTATTTGTTTTCAAGTTTGTATCTATAAAATTTATAAATTGTATTGTATATGCTTTGCTTTTCCAGAAATTCAGTAAAACTTCCATATCACTTGCGCTTGGTTCGCCATGACCGTTGCTTACATAAATAGTGGTTTGCGTGCTGGTGTTTACATAATGAATCGCTTCGGTAATGGATTTTTCATACGCTACATTGCTAAATTGATAGGCTCCACTTTCAATATTAAAACCAATGCCTACAAAATCTTCTGGAGATATTACTTTATATTTTTGTGTATGGGGCGCATAGATTACCAAACTGTCTTCTGATAAGTTAGCGTTCTTTTCGCTTTGAAAGCGAGTGTGAAAATCCGGATTTTTACTTAAATTGATATTAGTATGCTGTATATTTTTATTCAGCAAACTATAATTATGCAATACAGTTTCTACATACGGATCTAAATTATTATTGCTTACAAAAGAATATATATGGATAGGCTTATCTATATTTTCTAAAACTTGCCTGCTTTGTTGACTAACACTGGCATATTGATTAAAAGAATAGTCTTTTCGTAAGGGGTAGTTTTTTTCTAATATATCTAGCATAAAGAGCAAAGCAAAAGCAGATACTATAAAAATTAAAAAAAATAAAACGGATTTTTGTAGTAATTTATGCATGTTTTGCACCTCCTAATAGAAGGTATTGTAAATATAATGTGCAAGCATGCACCAAAATTATACTAAACACAATAAAGTAAACAATATTCGCATAGGATAATTGGCCAATCATGAAAGGTGTCAGCCTATGGTATGGGCTAATAAAAGAAAGAAATTGAGTAGATAGTACATTGTTTTTTGGCAATAAGTCTATGAACCACAAAAATAAATTGCTTGCAAAGGATGCAATTGCAGCAGCAATTTGGTTTTTACATATACTGGCAATGAACAGGTCTAAACTTAAAAATAATATACAATTTAATATAATTCCTAAATATGCCAACAATGTTTCGGCCCAATATATTTCGCCATAATATTTTGTGAAAATAACAAATATAAATGTACTGAATAAGGCAATTATTACGATATTGAATGCAGCAAAAAACTTGCCCAATACAATACCATGTTTTGGTATGGGTGCAGAAAATAAAAGTTTATTTGTTCCTTGCTTAAACTCTTTGCTAAAGCTATTCATGGTAAGTATGGGTAATAAAAACAAACATACCACATTTAACTGCGATAGGAAACCGGGAATATCGCTGGAAAGTGGTATTAAATTTAACAAACTATAAAGTAAGCCGGCTAACGAAATGAATATACCTAAAAACGCATAGGCTGTACTGGTATAAAAATAGTATAACAATTCTCTTTTTATAATAGTAAACAAGCTTTACTCCTTTGTGAGTTCCAAGAAAATATTTTCTAAATTTTTTTGAGTGCGCGAACATTCAATAACGGCTATGCCGGCATTTTGTAATAGAGCATTTATTTTCAATTCCGCATAATCGGTTTTACATAGTATGTGAAGTTGGCAAAGCTTATAGCCATATTTACTGAAGCTGGTAATTTCTTGTAATTGAAAAGTATTTTTTTCTTTTTCCAATAATTTTTTAAGCGAATCTATATGTTTGGATTCTATGCTTAAGCAAAGAATGTAATCGTTGGTTTGGGCACTTACATTGCCTATATGTTTTATTTCGCCTTTGTGTAAAATAACATATTGTGTACATAGTTGCTCTATTTCATAAAGCCTGTGAGAACTAATAATAATAGTGTGGTCTTTAGATAGCTTTTTAATGAGCACTATCATTTCTGCCGTTTGCTTTGGGTCTAAACCTACACTTGGCTCATCTAAAACCAATAGCTCTGCGTTGCCTATTAAGGCTTGGGCAAGACTTACCCTTTGCTTATAACCTTTTGATAAATTGCCTATAAGCCTGTGTTTAACATTTTGCAAAGCACAAAGCGCTATGGCTTCGTTTACATGGGCTATTTTATCTTGTTTTACTACTTGTTTAATTTCTGCTACAAAATTCAAATATTCATTTACCGTCATCTCGCTATATATTGGTGGAACTTCAGGCATATAGCCAATTTTACGTTTGTATGCATCTGGATTTGTTTGTAGGCTAATTCCGTCAATTAAAATATTGCCACTACTTGCATGGCTGCAGGCACACAATATATCCATTAAGGTGGTTTTACCTGCGCCGTTTTGGCCAAGCAAACCCAATACGGTATTTTCAGGTATTTCAAAAGAGATGCTTTTTAATGCATAAAAGTTGCCATATTTTTTTGTGATTTGTTGTATTGTAATCATTGTTGCTCCCATTACAAGTATAACAAAATTAAATTTTTTGTTTGTAAAAATTAAAAAGTGTACATAAAAAAGGCGTGCAACTTTTATTTTATAAAGAACATTGTTTTTGTACAATATCTTCCAAACGCTTCATGGCTTCGAACATATTGCTGGTGTTTACTAAAATTTCATCGGCTAATTTTGCATAAATTGGCATACGTATTGCATAAATTCTATCCAATTCCTGTATTCCTTTTTTTACCAGCAAGGGCCTTTTTTCAATGCGAATATTGCTTTTAATCATTTCCAGGGGTCTATCTATCAAAACAATATAGCCATTGTTTTGCATAATGCGCTGATTGATTTCTTTTAACGGCAAGCCGCCACCGGTGGATATTAAGCAAGGCTTTGCAGCACTTAGGTGAGATAAAATGTTGGTTTCTGCATTGCGAAAAGCCTGTTCACCGTATTGCTCTAATATTTGCTTTGTATCCATTTGTAAAGACTCTGTTAGTAAAACGTCTGTATCTACATATGGGAGTTTTAATGATGCAGCTATGCGTTTGCCAAGGCTGCTTTTTCCACATCCGGGCATACCAATTAAATAGATATGTCTGTTAAGTTTATTCATTGTTTTCTCCTATGCTTTCTTGAAAGTCTTTACTAATTTTAAAAAGGCTAATAAAAAATATTTCTATTATTTTTTTAAAATGCGGGTTTATATTTTTGGTGTGCTTTTGTAGAATGGCTTGCTCTCTATCGGGGTGAGCAATGGGTAAATTCTCTTGCCTTTTTATGGTAGCAACTTGCTCCACTATGGCAAAACGTTCCAAAATAAGTTTGCACAATTGCTCATCAATTTGGTCTATTTCTGTTCTTAATTCTGTGAGTTTTTGGTTTGGATTATTCATTTCGTGTTTTGCTTTCGTTTAAAGGTAGGGTAAAGGCAAAGTGTGCTCCTTGGTTGGTTGCTACCAAGTAAAGTTTCTCTTTATGTAGTTCCATGATTTGTTTACAAATTGCAAGCCCTAAACCGGTTCCGTGTATATTGCTACGCGATTTGTCGTGCTTATAAAAGCGTTCAAATAGGAAGGGCACATCTTTTGCATCAATACCACTGCCGTTGTCTATAATGTTTACAACTGCTTTATGGTTCTCTACTTTTACATCAAAACGAATAATACCTTGATCGGCAACAAATTTTAATGCGTTGTCTAATAGGTTGGTAAGCACTTGAATAATTCTGTCAAAGTCCGCATTTACCCAAATGGGCTCTTCACCAAACTCGCCTTCTAAAGCAATTTTCCGCTCTTCAATTTCACCAATTCTATTAATAATTACACGGCTGATGGCTTCGTTTATATCAAAACACACAGGGCGTAACACATAACTATCGTTTTCAAGTTTACTTAAACTTAGCAGATCTTCTATTAAATGTTTTAAACGTACGGTTTCTTTAGAAACGATTTGCAAATAATAATTTATTTTATCTTCAGGAATGGTTTTATCTAACATTCCGCTAATGTAGCCGTTAATGCTTGTTACTGGTGATCTAAGCTCGTGGCTTACATTGGCAACAAAATCCCGTCTGCTTTGGTCATTTTTTTGAATATTATCTGCCATGGCATTAAAAGCCTGTGCAAGACGCACCGTTTCTAAACTGCCGGATTCTTCTGCGCGCACCTTATATTCGCCGTAAGAAAATTTTTCT
This sequence comes from Bacillota bacterium, assembly GCA_023396045.1. Classification (GTDB taxonomy): domain Bacteria; phylum Bacillota; class Clostridia; order Christensenellales; family Aristaeellaceae; genus JAAZPT01. Next base: position 44,643 of record JAEWXD010000038.1, read on the forward strand.
ACTGCAGTTTCTATTGTTTCAAGCGGTATGATAATTTTTTTTGTAAATACGGCAGCCACTATGCCGGATAATGCAAGCGCTATTACAAATATACTGATGAGTTGTTTGGCAATGGGTAAATATTCTGCCTCAATGTTTTGCGCATCGGTATGAATATATACTGCTCCTTGCACCCTGTTGTTAATAATATAGGGTACACCAACTGTATATACAATTTTAGCATCTACAGAATCCTTGGTTCGTATTTCTTCGCCAGAAAGTATTTTAGCCAAAGTAGCATATATATTATTGGCATCTAAACTTTGTGCAAATTCAGAATTGCGTTTAAAAATACCCTCTAAATTATTTACTATTTTACCGGCGTTATCTACAGTAACAATAAAGGCACCAAATTGGTTCTGCACTTCGTTAATTTTAAATTTTAGATATTCGTCTAATATGCCTCTGTTATAAATCAGTTCATAATACCGCGCATTACTGCTAATAAAAGCAATATCTCTTGCAGCCTGTGTAAGTTCCTCAAGTCTGGTGTTGGTTATTGTATTGCGTATGTTTATATAACTTATTACAGAAAAAAACATCAGTACCACAACTATTACCGCCAAGAATAAACTCATAAGGCGTACGAACATGGTATTAAACATATTGCTACTTTGTTTCTGTGAGTTCAAATTTATAGCCTACTCTCCAAATGGTTTTGATTTGCCATCCATATTTTTCAGAATCCGGAAATTTTTCGCGTAAACGCTTAATATGCACATCTACCGTTCTGCTATCACCAAAAAAGTCAAAATCCCACACACTTTCTAACAATTGTTCTCTAGTAAATACTTTGTTGCTATGGCTTGCTAAAAAATATAGCAGTTCAATTTCTTTAGGAGGCATTTCAATCACTTCGTTTTCGTAGCGAACTACGTATTCGTTCATATTAATGCTTAAGGCTTCAAATTGTAAAGACTTACTGTCTACTTCAGTAGATGTTCTGCGTAGTAATGCCTTTATTCTTGCAATCAATTCCTTTGGCTCAAATGGCTTTGTAATATAGTCGTCCGCACCAAGCTCAAAACCCATTACTTTATCAAAAGTATCATCCTTGGCAGTAAGCATGATAATAGGCACATTGCTGCTTTTACGCACTTCACCTAATACTTGCCAACCATCCATTACGGGTACCATTACATCCAATATTAACAGGTCAACTTTTTCTTTTTTAAAAATAGCAACCGCTTCATCTCCTCGTAATGCAGATAGCACTTCAAAGCCCTCTTTACTTAAGTAGAGAGATACAAGGTTGTTGATGTTTACATCATCGTCCAATAGTAAAATTCTTTTTATGTTCATAATTCCTCTTATTTTAAACTTACTACGGTTACACCGTCTTCGCCTTCGCCATACATACCTAAGCGGAAGGATTTAATGTGTTTTTGCAATTTTAAATGGTTTGTAATTCCTTTTTTTAATATTCCGGTGCCTTTGCCATGAATAATATATACTTCCTTATAGCCAACCATGCTGGCTTGGTATAAATAAGAATCCACCTCAACCAACGCTTCATCCAATGCCATACCTCGTACATCTACTTCCAAAGGCACAGTTTTTGTATTGGATTTACCAACGCCTATACTATGTGTTTTTTTCGTTTCCTTCTTTTCGATTTTTTTAAGGTTGGAAACCGCACATTTTGTTTTCATTATACCGGCTTGTAATACTACTTCGCCTTTGCTATCTGCCTCTGCAATTACATCTGCTTCTGTATTCAAGTTAATAATTAACACCCTATCACCAATATGAAACACTTCGTTACTGTTATCGATTGTTGCTTGTGGAAGTTGTTCTTTATAACTATCTTCCATATTTTCTAAACTGCGCAATAGTTGCTTGGCATTGCTTGGTTGCATTGCGTTGGCTTTTAAACTTTTTAATTCACGTACAATAGCTTCGGCTTCACGCTTGGCTTTTTGTATAATTCTACTTGCTTCTTCTTTGGCTTTTCTGTTAGCGTTTTGTTTTGTTTCTTCAGATTTTATGCGCAATTTCTCAGCTTCATTCTGTAAGCGAATAGTTTCTCTGTGTGCTTCTTCTGCAAGTTTACGCTCTTTTTCGGCAATTTGTCTATGATATTCAGCGTTTGCAATTACATCTTCAAATTTTATATTGTTATTGTTTATTAAGGTTTTGGCATTTTCGATAATTTTGTCGGATAAACCTAATTTTTTAGAAATTTCAAACGCATTGCTCTTGCCGGGTATGCCGATAGACAGTCTATAAGTAGGGGAAAGTGTGTCTATATTAAATTCCATACTTCCGTTTTCTATACCGGGTGTAGTTAATGCAAAAGCTTTTAATTCGCTGTAATGGGTGGTGGCCAATGTAGCAACCTTGATATTAAGTAAATAGCTTAATATGGCTTGTGCCAAAGCAGCGCCTTCTGTAGGGTCTGTACCTGCACCCAATTCATCAAACAATACCAAATCCCCATGCATTGCATAGGCCAATATATTTACAATGTTTTTCATGTGTGATGAAAATGTAGAAAGAGATTGCTCTATACTTTGTTCATCCCCAATATCTGCAAAAACATTTTGGAACACAGAAAGTTCTGTGCCAAGTTCAGCCGGTATTTGTAAGCCGGATTGCATCATCAGTGTAAATAACCCAACCGTTTTTAAAGTTACGGTTTTACCGCCGGTGTTGGGGCCGGTAATTACTAAGGAACTGAACTCTTCACCCAACCAAAAGTTTAAAGGCACTACTTTTGCGGGGTCTAACAAAGGGTGTCTGCCACGAATGATTTTAATTCTGCCCTCATTATTTATTTTGGGCATGAGGCCTTGCATGCTTTTTGAAAGTATTGCCTTTGCAAAACAAAAGTCTAATTCTGCTAATATTTCTATGTTGGTTTTTAAGGCTTGACCATAGCTGGCAACTTCTTCACTAAACGCTTGCAATATACGTTGTATTTCTATTTTTTCTTCACCGTATAGTTGCTTTATATCGTTGTTAATCTCTACAATGCTCATTGGTTCAATAAACAATGTAGCACCTGAGGAAGATTGGTCGTGTATTAAGCCGGGCACTTGGGCACGGTATTCCACTTTAACAGGCAACACAAAACGGTCTTGGCGTATGGTAACAATGGGGTCTTGTAAATATTTTTGAAATTGGGTATTGCGAATCATGCCGTTGAGTTTGTCTTTTACTTTTGCATTTGCTTGTCGTATTTTTCGCCTTATATCAGCCAATTTAGCGCTTGCATTGTCTGCAATTTCATCTTCGCCATAAATGCTGTCACTAATATTTTGTTCCAAACTTGGTAATAGTGTTAAAAATGAAGCTTTTTCGCTAAGATGGGGCGTATTGCCACGGTCATGTAATAAATTTCTATACATTTCTCGTGCCGCGCGTAAAGAGAAAGCAATTTTTAATAATGCACCAGGGCTAAGCACACCGCCTTTATCGCTCATTTCTACCCAAGGGCGAATATCATCAAAAAACACAGTGGGGTTGTGCCCGGAATATTGCATAATCACACAAGCTTCTTCTGTAAAGGCATGCATTAATAGTATGTCATTAAACTGATTGCTCGGCATAAGCTCTAAACACATATTTTTTGCAAGCGCAGAAAGGGCAAAACTTGCTAATTTTTGCCTTATTTTATCAAATTCCAAAATATGTAAAACACGTTGATTATCCATCGTACCCCCCAAAAAACTATATAATACTATTATATACGTTGTAAGCCTTTATTTCAAATATATTGTTGCACATTCTATGTTCCTTATGCTATTATATTATAATAGAATAAAAATGCCTATGTGCATTGTTCTAATTGTTTTTAACTTTTTTGTATATTTTTGGAGGAATTATGTGCAAAAATAATCATTTTTATTTAACTACACCTATTTATTATCCTAGTGATAATTTACATATAGGCCATGCATATACTACGGTAGCTGCAGATACTTTAAAGCGCTTTAAAAAACAAATGGGCATAGATGCTTATTTTTTAACCGGTAGTGATGAACATGGTCAAAAAATTGAAAGAAAAGCAAAGGCAGTAGGCAAAACACCCAAGGCTTATGTGGATGAGATTGTTGCCAACATTAAAAGCCTTTGGAAATTATTAAATGTTGATTATGACGATTATATTCGCACAACTGATGATCGCCATGTAAAAGTTGTACAAAAAATATTTAAACAATTATACGACCAAGGGGACATCTATCTAAGCAAATATGAAGGTTTATATTGCACAACCTGCGAGGCATTTTATACAGAATTGCAATTAAAAGATGGTTGCTGCCCTGATTGCGGTAAGCCGGTAGAAAAAACACAAGAAGAAGCTTATTTCTTAAAATTAAGCAAATATCAAGATTGGTTAATTGACCATATTGAAACTCATCCTGATTTTATTCAGCCTGTGTCCAGAAAGAACGAAATGTTAAATAACTTTCTGCGTCCGGGTTTGGCAGACCTGTGTGTAAGCAGAACTTCTGTAACATGGGGTATACCTGTAGAATTTAACCCTAAGCACACCGTATATGTTTGGATAGATGCACTTTCAAATTATATTAGCGCTTTAGGCTATGGCTCTGAAGATACTTCTTTGTTTGATAAGTATTGGCCGTGTGATGTGCACTTTGTTGGTAAAGAAATTATCCGTTTCCATACTATTATTTGGCCAATTATACTGCATGCCATTGGTTTACCGGTACCAAAACAAATTTTTGGTCATGGCTGGCTTGTAATGAACGGTCAAAAAATGAGCAAATCTCTAGGCAATGTAATAGATCCTGTAGTTCTTAGCAATAAGTATGGCGCAGATGCTGTGCGTTATTACTTAATGCGTGCTATTCCGTTTGGCAGTGATGGTCAGTTCTCTTACGAAACTTTTTTAACCCTTATCAATGCAGACTTATCCAATACTTTAGGCAATTTGCTTAGCCGTACCGTCGCTATGATAGAGAAATATTTCGGTGGCCAAGTGCAGGCACCAAGCGCCTATACGGATGTAGACAAAGAGTTAATTGCCCTTGCCTTGGCAACACCGGCAAAGGTTGAAGTAAAGTTTAATGAATTCCAATTTCCACAAGCTTTGGAAGAAATTTGGAATTTGGTAGGGGAATGTAATAAATATATTGATGTAACAGAACCTTGGATTCTTGGTAAAACCGAAGAAGGCAAAGAAAGATTAAAAGCCGTACTTTATGTATTGGCTGAATGTATTCGCTTTATTGCTGTGTTGATCACTGCCAATATGCCAAATACACCTGCTAAAATTTATCTACAATTAGGGATTACAGATACTGAATTAACCACTTGGGATTCTTTGCAACAATTTGGTTTGCTCAAAGCTGGCACCCAAGTACAAAAGTTAGACGCTATTTTTCCAAGGGTAGATATTAAAGCTGAACTTGCACAATTGGAACCGGAAGTACCTGCTA